>JAJXTX010000376.1 GCA_021783385.1 Pseudomonadota bacterium | reverse complement strand
CATGTGATCTGCGGCCACTGCGGGGCCAGTTTCGACAGCATCGCCACGCTCACCGCGCAGCTGCCGCCGGAGCCGTTCCGCGAGCTGCCGGTGAACGAGCCCGCGTTCGAGCCGCCATGCATCGATCTGGTGGTGTACCGGCCGCAGCCCGATCCGGTGGCGGTGACCGGCGTCGAGCCGTCGGCCGCGGCGACGGAGGATTTTTCGCAGCTCACCTTCACGCCGCGGTTTGCACACGAACCGGCGCCGCCGCGGCTCGGTCGACGGCATGGACGCTCGCGCGAACGCCGGCCACGCCACCAGCGCACTGGCGAGCGGCGCTGGCCGTGGGTGCTCGTGTGCACGGCGCTGGCCCTGCTGCTCGCTGGCCAGCTGGCCTGGGCCGAACGCGGCGTGCTGATCCGCGACCCCACGCTGGGCGGCTGGCTGCGCAGCAGCTGCGCCACGCTCGGCTGCCAGCTGCCGCTGATCGCCGCGCCGGCCGAACTGCGCCTGCTGGCCAGCAACGTGCAGGCGCATCCCAGCGTGCCCGGCGCGCTGATGATCAGCGCCAGCGTGCGCAACGATGCCACCTTCGCGCAGCCCTACCCGGTACTCACGATCACCCTGTCCGATGCGCAGGGCCAGCGCCTGGCGATGCGCCGGCTGCGGCCGCGCGAATACCTCGACGATCGCAACATCTTGCGACGCGGCCTCGCGCCAGGCGCCACCACCGTGCTGCTGCTGGAAGTCGAAGATCCCGGCGACAAGGCCGTCGCATTCCAGTTCGACTTTGAATAGCACTTAAAATTCACCGCACACGCGGGTAGAATCGACGCCTCGCGCAGCAGCTCGATGCGCTGCTCGATGCACGGCGCCATTCGCGTCAACAGCCATAACCATACGCAGCGGCCGATGCAGCCGCCGCCTCGCTCGTGAGGGGAAATGCCCGTGAACGCCGTCAGAGTGCCTGCAGCCGAGGCCGCAAAACCGACCTCGTCGCAGACCGCCGGCTCACAGGCCGGCCCGTCCCACGTTGGCAGTGGTCAGAGCGCACTGAGCGAATGCGTCAGTCGCACCGTGCGCCGCTATCTGGCCGACATCGGCGACACCGCATGCGCCGAGGGCCTGCATGCGCTGGTGCTGCGCGAGGTGGAGATTCCGCTGCTGCGCGAGGTGCTGGCGTTCCACGAAGGCAACCAGAGCCGCGCCGCCTGCGCGCTGGGCATCAACCGCGCCACCCTGCGCAAGAAGCTGGCGACGCACGGTCTGCTGTAACGGTCGCGCATCGGCTGCCGCACGTTTGGCCGTCCAAAACCTCGCCCTGCATCAGCCGCCGGCACCGCGGCGACCCGCCGGCTCGGCTACAATGTGCGGCTTGCCGCCCTGGAAGCCATCATGCCCGCACCTGCCGTCACACCGATTCGTCGCGCCCTGCTCAGTGTCTCCGACAAGACCGGATTGATCGAGCTCGGGCGGCGACTGGGCGCCGCCGGCGTGCAGCTGCTGTCCACCGGCGGCAGCGCCAAGGCACTGCGCGATGCCGGTATCGCGGTGACCGAGGTCAGCGACGTCACCGGCTTTCCCGAGATCATGGACGGCCGCGTCAAGACCCTGCACCCGAAGGTGCACGGCGGCCTGCTGGGCCGGCGTGGCACCGACGACGCGGTGATGGCCGAACTCGGCATCGCGCCGATCGACCTGCTGGTGCTGAACCTCTATCCGTTCGAGCAGACCGTGGCCAAGGCGGACTGCACGCTGGCGGAGGCGATCGAGAACATCGACATCGGCGGCCCGGCGATGCTGCGCTCGGCGGCGAAGAACTGGAACGACGTCGGCGTGCTCACCGCGCCCGGGCAATATGACGCTGCGCTGGCCGAGATCGAGGCGCACGGTGGCCTCACTCGCGCCACGCGCTTCCGGCTCGCGGTGGCCGCGTTCAACAGCGTCGCCAGCTACGACGGCGCGATCAGCGACTACCTGTCCGGCCTCGAACTCAACCAAGCGCAGGACGCGATCGCCGGTCACGCCGCCTTCCCGGCGCAGGTCAACAGCTGCTTCGTGAAGCTGATGGATCTGCGCTACGGCGAGAATCCGCATCAGCAGGCCGCGTTCTATCGCGACCTGCATCCGGCACCCGGCACGCTGGCGACCTTTCGCCAGTTGCAGGGCAAGGAGCTGTCGTTCAACAACATCGCCGACGCCGACGCCGCGTGGGAATGCGTGCGCGCCTTCAGCAAGCCGGCCTGCGTGATCGTCAAGCACGCCAACCCCTGCGGCGTGGCGGTGAGCCTGGACGGTATCGGCCGCGCCTACGACCTGGCGTGGCAGACCGACCCCACCTCGGCCTTCGGCGGCATCATCGCGTTCAACCGTGAACTCGACGGCGCCACCGCGCGCGCCATCGTCGAGCGGCAGTTCGTCGAGGTGGTGCTGGCACCGGCGTATGCCGACGATGCGCTGAAGGCGTTCGCGAAAAAGGGCAACGTGCGCGTGCTGGAGATCCCGCTGCCGGTCGACGGCACGCTGGCCGACGCGCAGCCCGGTCATCAC
>JAJXTX010000375.1 GCA_021783385.1 Pseudomonadota bacterium | reverse complement strand
CCGAGCTTGAAGCGGTTGGCCGCGATGGTGCGGGAGACCGGCGTGGCAGCAGATGGACGAGGCATGAGGGGGCTCCGTGGCAGCGTTGGCCGACCGACGACGCCGGGCCCGCAGGGTGGTACGCGCCGATCGGATTATTGCATTGCAGCATAACGCATGTCATGCGCGCGTGAGCGGACGCCGGACACGGAATTTGCCCACCGGCGACAGCCGCCGGCTTCACCGGCGTGAAACTGAACAAGCGCGGGGTGCGCGTCAACAGCATCCGCGCTGCGCCGTTATCGATCGCGCAGGCCGCGATGCGCGGCCATCGCAGGAGATCCCTCATGCAACACCTGTCGCTCAAGCTGGCCCTGCTCGCTGCCCTCGGTGTGGCCATGGCGGGGGCCGGTTATGCGCCGCCCGCCGCAGCCCAGGTGTCGGTGGGCGTGGGCATCCGGCTCGGACCACCACCGCCGCGCTTCGAACCAATCCCGCCGCCGCGCCACGGCTTCGTCTGGGCGCCGGGCTACTGGCGCTGGAACCCGCGCCTGCACCGCCATGTCTGGGTCGGCGGCTATTGGGTGCGGGCGCGCCATGGCTATCACTATCACCCGGCGTACTGGGTGCGCGGGCGCCACGGCTGGCGCTTCCACCCCGGCTACTGGGTGCGCTGAGTCGCATGCCTCCGCGCCCCTGGATCGCCGGCTGAGCGCGCCGGCCGCGCGGACGCGGGAGACGCATGCCTCACGCAGGCCCTCCCCGCGGGGCATGCGTGAGGTTTGCGGGCACCCGGTCGCCGTGATTTGCTGCGCCGCATCACCCACCGACGAAGCAACGTACTAAACTCCGCGCCTTGTTTGACCGCCCCGGCTTCGGCCGGGGCGGCCTGTTTTCGGCCTTTTGATCCCCTTGACGGGCGGTCGCTGTTCTCCCCGCCAGCCCTGTGCGGATGCCGACCGGCATCGCCAATCCACGGAGTCCACCGTTCCAATGATCTTTGAAACCATCGCCAAGACCGGCCACGAAGAAGTCGTGTTCTGCCACAACAAGGACGCCGGCCTGAAGGCCATCATCGCGATCCACAACACCGTGCTCGGCCCCGCGCTGGGCGGCCTGCGCATGTGGCCGTACAAGACCGAGCAGGAGGCGGTGAACGACGTGCTGCGGCTGTCGCGCGGCATGACCTACAAGAATGCCGTGGCCGGCCTCAACCTGGGCGGCGGCAAGGGCGTGATCATCGGTGATCCGAGCAAGGACAAGTCCGAGGCGCTGTTCCGCGCGTTCGGCCGCTTCGTCAACTCGCTCAACGGCCGCTACATCACCGCCGAGGACGTCGGCATCGACGTCAACGACATGGAATACGTGTTCCGCGAAACCGAGTACGTGACCGGCGTGCACCAGGTCCACGGCGGCTCCGGCGACCCCTCGCCGTTCACCGCCTACGGCACGCTGCAGGGCCTGATGGCCGCGCTGCAGTTCCGTCATGGCAACGAGGACGTGGGCAAGTACAGCTATGCCGTGCAGGGCTGCGGCCACGTCGGCATGGAGTTCATCAAGCTGCTGCGCGAACAGGGCGCCAAGGTGTTCGTCACCGACATCAACAAGGAGCTGGTGCAGCGCGCCGTGGACGAACTGGGCTGCGAGGCGGTGGGCCTGGACGAGATCTACGACGTCGACGCCGACGTGTATTCGCCGTGCGCGCTGGGCGGCACCGTGAATACGCAGACGATCGAGCGGATCAAGGCGAAGATCATCTGCGGCGCGGCCAACAACCAGCTGGCCACCGACGAGATCGGCGACGAGCTGCAGCGTCGCGGCGTGCTGTATGCGCCCGATTACGCGGTGAACGCCGGCGGCGTGATGAACATCTCGCTGGAGATCGACGGCTACAACCGCGAGCGCGCGATGCGCATGATGCGGCAGATCTACTACAACCTCGGGCGCATCTTCGAGATCAGCAAGACCGAGAACGTGCCGACCTACCTCGCCGCCGACCGGCTGGCCGAGGAGCGCATCGCGCTGATCGGCAAGATCAAGCTGCCGCACATGGGCAACGGCGGCACCCGCTTCCAGGGCCGCATGCGCGGTCAGTAAGCGGCGCAGCGTCCAGGAAAAGCCGCCAGTGCACCGGCGGCTTTTGTTTTGCGCGCAGGCGGCGCAGCGGCACGCCATGACACGCCGCGCTACCATGGTTTTCCTGCATACCCAAGGAGTTCGCGATGCGCCCGTTTCCGCTCGGAGAAGACATCGACCTGCTGCGCGAGACCGTGCATGCCTTCGCGGAAAAGGAGATCGCCCCGCGCGCCACCCAGATCGACCACGACAACCTGTTTCCGGCCGACCTGTGGCGCAAGCTGGGTGAGATGGGCCTGCTCGGCATGACCATCCCGGTCGAATACGGCGGCACCGGCATGGGGTTCCTGGCGCACATGGTGGCGATGGAGGAGATCTCGCGCGCGTCCGGTTCGGTCGGGCTGTCCTACGGCGCGCACTCCAACCTGGCGGTGCAGAACATCTTCCACAACGGCAACGAGGCGCAGCGGCGCAAGTACATCC
>JAJXTX010000065.1 GCA_021783385.1 Pseudomonadota bacterium | reverse complement strand
TGATGATGGTCGCCGGCACCGCGCGGATGCCGCGCTGCTGGTAGAGCTGCTCCTGTGCGCGCACCTCTGCCGCAAAGGCGTTGCTGGCCAGGATCTGCTGCGCGCGGGCAGTATCCAGCCCGGCCTCACCCGCCAGCCGCAGCAGCGTGGCCGGCGCGCTCACGTCGTCACCGTCGCTGAAGTACGCGCGCAGCAGCGCCTGCTTCAGCGCCACGTGGCGGCCTTCCAGCTCGGCCCAGTGCAGCAGCCGATGCGCGTCGAAGGTGTTGTAGACGCGGCTGTGCCGGTCCATCCGGAACGCCACCCCCAGCGCCTCGCCGCGCGCGCGGATCGCCGCGCGGTTCGCATCGACCTGCGCCGCCGTGATGCCGTATTTGCGCATCAGGTGTTCCGTGGCGCTTTCGCCTTCGGATGGCATCTGCGGATTCAGTTCGAACGGCTGGAAATGGATCTGCGCCGTGACCTCTCCCTGCAGATTCGCCAGCGCCCGCTGCAGCGAGGCCAGCCCGATCGCACACCATGGGCAGGAGACGTCGGAGACAAAATCGATCCGCAGCGGTTGGCCGTTGGGCATGGTTTGAAGCTCCATCGAAAGGCGCCGGTTGGTTGACAGAATTCCGATATGGAGCCGGTCGCCACGGACTCAATCGACCGGCGCTGCTGTCGTGCCGGAATGGTGTGTGCCGAGCCCAATCAATCAGGCTGGGACTGCCAGGAAACAGCGTTTTATCGCCGATCTGTTCGGATCGCGGCTGCCCATGCCAGGAAAATCGCACCTGTTGAGACGTCACTAATTACACTGATCGATCTGATGCCTGTCCAAGCCCGGTCGCACTTTTGCCCATGCACACTCTTGCAGCCGTTGCCCATGCTCCACCGGGATGCGCCTCCATGGTCGCCTGCCGCCAAGGGTGCCCATGAAAACCCGCGCCCGCATCGCCGCGTGGCAGCGGCTGCGCCAGCAATCGACGTGGAAGCTGCTGGCCGCGGACAACGCGCCGATGATCGCTGCTTTGCTGCAGACGCTGTTGCTCGACACCGAGCGCCGGTTGCCTGCGTCGCTCCTGCATGAGCGCCTGTCGCGCGAACTGGAGGAGCTGCGAGTGCATGGCCACGAGCTGCCGCGCACGGCACAGGCTTATGTCGCTGATTGGCTTGGCGCGGGCTGGCTGGAGCGGCGTTTCCCCGAGGGTGCCAGTGAAGAGCAGTACGAATTGACCACGGCCGCGATGAGTGCGCTGCGTTTCCTCGCTGGGTTGGACAACAGCCGAAGCGTAGCTACCGAAAGCCGGCTGGCGCTGGTGATCCAGCAGCTGATGCAGCTGGCCCGCCAGACCGACGGCGATCCGCATAGTCGCCTGAGCGAGCTGCTGGCCGAGCGTGAGCGCATCGATGCGCAGATAACTGCGGTCAGCGAAGGCCGGATCGACGTGCTCGACGACGCCCGCGCGCTGGAGAGGACGCGCGAGATCATCGCGCTGGCCGACGAGCTGGCCGAGGATTTTCGCCACGTACGCGACGACTTCCAGCAGCTCGACCGCGAGTTTCGCGAGCGCATCATCGGCGATGAGCGCCAGCGTGGCGAGATGCTGGAGGCACTGTTTGCCGGCGTCGACGTGATTGCCGAAAGCGAGGCCGGGCGCAGCTTCGACGCGTTCTGGCGGCTGCTCACCGATGCCGAGCAGAGCGGTCAGCTGGAGGCAGCGCTGGATGCGGTGACCAGTCGCGATTTTGCCCGTCGGCTGGATCGGCGTGAACGCAGCTTTTTGCTGCACCTCACCCGCACCCTGCTCGATCGCGGTGGTCACGTCCACGACGTGCTGCAAAACTTCGCGCGCAGCCTGAAGGGCTTCGTGCAGAGCCGCGCCTATCTGGAACAGCGGCGGCTGCATCAGCTGCTGAAGCAGACCCAGGCCGACGCGTTGAGACTGCGTGACCAGGTACGCAGCAACGAGGGCATCAATGTCACGCTGACCCTGAGCAGCGCGCGGCTACATTCGCTGTCACGCTGGCGGCTGCAGGACCCGCGGCACGGACAGGTCGACGGCAGCATGCTGCGGGCCCAGGGCGCGTCGATCTCGCTGGACAGCGTGGGCGAGTTGGTGGCGCAGTCGGAGATCGACTTTCGTAAGCTGAAGCAGCAGTTGCGTGCCGTGCTGGCCGAACAGGCGCAATGCTCGGTGGGCGTCGTGCTGCAGCTCTATCCGGCCGAGCAGGGGCTGGGCAGCGTGATCGGCTACCTCGCCCTGGGCAGCCGCCATGCCATGCAGGTGGCCGATCGCCACGAGTCGGTGAGCTGGCGCGGTGAGGACGGCCAAGAGCGTCGCGCCCGCATACCGTTGATGTATTTCCGCAAGGAACAGCGCGATGAACTTGTTTGACGAGCACGCCGGATGAACGAGTCTGAAGATATGGCCGAATCCGCCGCCGTCGTGCTGATGCCGGATGGCGTTGGCGATGCTGCCGTGTTCCCCGGCGACACCGGCAGCCTGTCGTTCGAGGCGCGCCGCGTGCTGTGCCAGCTGCTGGCCGGACCCAGCGTGGACGCCGAACGCCACGCCCTTCTGTGGCCGGTGCTGCTGCGCGAGGAGGCCGCCGTTCGCGCGCGCCTGTGCGAGCTGTTCCTGGAATTGGTACTCGATCGCGACCTGCGCGTGGCGTTCGTGCGTCAGGCCGACACCGGCGAGCTGGCTACGCCCACGCTGCTGCGCTCCAGTCCGCTCACCTTCATCGACTCGGTGCTGCTGCTGACCCTGCGCCAGCGCCTGGCCGAGGCCGAGGCGCAGGGCCAGCGCGCGGTGGTGGAGGAGGCCGAGCTGCACGCGCAGCTGACGGTATACGAGCCGCCGCAGGGCACCGACCGCGCCGGCTTCACCAAAAAGCTCGCTGCCGCCATCGAGAAGATGAAGAAGAACAATGTGCTGCAGCCGATCCGCGGCAGCGAGGGGCGGCACGAAGTGTCGCCCACGCTGAAACTGCTGTTTTCCGCCGAGGACGTGCAGGCGTTGGGCGAGGTCTATCGCGAGCATCTGTCCGGGCAGCGCAGTGGCGCGGATGCAGACCCGGCGGATACCACCCTGCAGGACGACGACTGATGGCCACCTCCAACAACGGTGCTTCGCTGTTTCTGTCCGACCTGCCCACCGCGCGCGACGAGCAGTTCCGCATGCGCCGTCTGCAGGTCTTCAACTGGGGCACGTTCTCCGGCTTGCACGAGGTGCCGATCGCCGAACGCGGCTTCCTGTTCGTGGGGCGCTCCGGTTCGGGCAAGTCCACCCTGCTCGATGCGATGTCGGCCCTGCTGGTGCCGCCGTCGCTGGTGGATTTCAACGCCGCCGCGCGCGAGGCTGAGCGCAGCGGCCGCGACCGCTCGCTGGTCTCCTACGTGCGCGGCGCCTGGGCCGATCGGCACGACGACGACTCCGGTGAAGTGGCTACTCAGTACCTGCGCCGCGGCGCTACCTGGTCGGCGCTGGCGCTGGAATACCGCAACGCGCTGGGTCGCTGCATCACCCTCGTGCGGCTGTTGTGGATCCGTGGCAACAGCTCCGGCACGGTCGACGTGCAGAAGCATTTCATCATCGCCGAGCGGCCGTTCGACCTGGCCGCGGAGCTGGATGGCTTCGACTTGGACCTGCGCCGGCTCAAGCAGCGCCTCGTCACGGTGCACCACCACGATACGTTCAACGCCTACGCCGAGCGTTTCCGACGCCTGCTTGGTATCGGCAACGACACCGCACTGCGGCTGCTGCACAAGACCCAGTCGGCCAAGAATCTGGGCGACCTCAACCATTTCCTGCGCGACTTCATGCTGGAGCGACCGGAAACCTTCGCAGTGGCCGACCGGCTGGTGGCCGAGTTCGCTGAGCTGGACGAGGCGCACAAGGCGGTCGTCACTGCACGCGAGCAGATCGAGGCGCTGTCCCCCGCGCGGCAGGCGCACGAGCGGCTACTGGAGGCGCGGCGCGAATGCAGCGAGCTGGACGAATTGCTGCAGGGTGTGGACGGCTACCGCGAGCGCCAGCGCCTGCGGTTGCTGGACGTGCGCGTGGCCGAGCTGGAAACGCTCGATCGGGGCCTGGAAGGCGAGCAGGGACGTCGGACGCAACTGCTCGAACAGCACCAGCGCGAGTTGGCTCAGTTGCAGGCGCGCCACCGTGAGCAGGGTGGTGCGCAGATCGAGCAGCTGGAGCACGAGCGCAACAGCGTCCGCCATGATCGCGACGACCGCCTGCGCCACCGCGGCGTGGCCGGTGACGCCTGCCGAAAACTGGGCTGGCCGCTGGCCGGTACGCCGCAGGGGTTCGCCGAGCAGCTCACGCAGGCGCGCAGCCTGCTCGATGCGGGCCAGGACGCCACCGCCAGCGCCGACCAGCGCATGCTGGAGCTGGGGCTGGAGAAGAGCGAGGCCGAACGTGAGTTCACCCATGCCCGCACCGAAATCGCCGCGTTGGAAGCGCATCCATCCAGCATCCCGGCGCCACTGCAGGCGCTGCGCGCGCGTCTGTGCGAAGCGGTGGGGCTGGCGCAAACCGCGCTGCCGTTTGCCGGCGAGCTGATCCAGGTGCGCGCCGATGAGCAGGCATGGAGTGGCGCGATCGAGCGCCTGCTGCACGGCTTCGCGCTGTCGCTGCTGGTAGACGAACGCCACTACGCCAAAGTTGCCGCGTGGGTGGATCAAACCCATCTCGGCGGCAAGCTGGTGTACCACCGCATCGGCGCGGCGGACGTGGCGAATGTGTCCACGCCCTCGCCGCGCGCACTGGTGCACAAGCTGGAGCTGGCCGATCACGCGCATCACGACTGGTTGCGCGGCGAGCTCTTGCACCGTTTCGACTATGCCTGCGTAGATAGCGTGCAAAGCCTGCGCCAAAGCGAACGCGGGCTCACCGCGCAGGGCCAGATCAAGCACGGGCGCAGCCGCCACGAAAAGGACGACCGCCATGCCGTGGGCGATCGCCGCCACTGGGTGCTTGGCTTCGATAATCGCGCCAAGCTCGACCTCTACAAGGCCGAAGCCGGCGAGCTGGCGCGCCGCATCACCGGGATCGACGCGGCGATCGCGCAGATCCGTTGTGAACGTGCACAACAGGCCAGTCATGCCGCCGCTGCGCAATCGCTGGCCAACCTGCGCTGGAGCGACATCGACGCCGGTCCGCTGTTGACGCGGCTCGATGCGATCGAGGCCACGCTGAAGGAACTGCGCGAGGGTGATGCGACGCTGCATGAGCTGGGCGAACGTATTGCTGTCGTGGAGCGACAGGTGGCCAGCGCACAGAACCTGCTGAATGAGGTGCGCGACGAGCGCCGGGATTGCCAGCGCGAGCGCGAGCGGCTGGGCAAGGAACGTCTGCAGTGCACCGAGAACATCGCCATCAAGCCGCTCACGCCGCTGCAGCAGCACGGCCTGGACGCGCGTTGTGAGGCGGGCGCGGCGTTCACGCTGACCAACCTGGCCGAGCGCGTGCTGGGCATGGAGCGCGCTCTCAACCAGGGTATTGCCACACTGGACGCCGAGGCCGGCGAGCTGACCCACGCCATCGTGGCTTGCTTCGAGAGCTTCCGCCGCCGCTGGGCGCAGGACGCCGGCGATGTGCAGGCGAACCTGGACAGCGCGGCGGATTTTTTCGCCCGCCTGCAGCGGCTCGAACGCGACGGTCTGCCCGCGCACGAGGCGCGCTTCTTCGACATGCTGCGCACCCAGAGCGGGCAGAATCTGGTCGCCCTGCAGACGCATATCGCGCAGGCGCACAAGTCGATCCGCGCGCGCATGGAGGACGTCAACGCCAGCCTGGAGAAAGTGCCGTTCAACCGCGGCAGCGTGCTGCAGATCAAGCCCGAGGATCGCCGCCTGCCGGAGGTGATCGAGTTCCGGCAGCAGCTGCGCGACGTGCTGGCGCACCAGCGGACCGACGATCACGAGCGCGCCGAGATGCAGTTCGAGGCCCTGCGCAAGCTGGTCGCGCGGCTGGCCTCGACCGAGAGCGAACACAAGCGCTGGCGCGAGCAGGTGCTGGACGTGCGCTTGCACGTGGAGTTCATCGGCGAGGAGCGCGACGCGCAAACCGGCCGCCAGCTGGAGGTGTACCGCAGCGGCGCCGGCAAGTCCGGTGGCCAGCGGCAGAAACTTGCCACCACCTGCCTGGCTGCCGCGCTGCGCTATCAGCTGGGCGACGAGGACGGCGGCATGCCGCAATACGCGGCGGTGGTGCTGGACGAGGCGTTCGACAAGGCCGACAACGAGTTCACCGCGATGGCCATGCACATCTTCGAGAACTTCGGTTTCCAGATGATCGTGGCCACGCCGCTGAAGTCGGTAATGACGCTGGAGCCATTCATCGGTGGCGCCTGCTTCGTGGAGATCAATGGGCGCCATGATTCTGGCGTACTGATGATCGAATACGACGCTGCCAGCCAGCGCCTGGCACTCCCTCGCGCGGTGCGCGAAACGACCCATGCGCAGCCCTGAGCAAGCCATTGCGCTGCTGCGCATCAGCTGGCGCCGACAGGTCGGCCACTGGCTGGGCGGTGGCGGCGAGTGGCCGTTGCGGGTGTCGCTTGCAGCACCGGGCGAGCGGGAGGCCAGCGCGCACTGGGCGGCGTTTGAGGCGTGGCGATCGGCGTGGAAAGATTGGCATGGCGGCAAGGTGAGCTGGGTCGAACGGCGCTGGCCGCTGCTCGGCCGTCAGGTGGTGCCGGAGGCCCTGTTGCTGCCCCACGCGGATGCGCTGGCCGAACTGCTTGGCGAAACCACCCGTTGGCAGCGTGCTCGTGGGCGGTTCGACGCATGGGCGCGACGCTGGCCTGCACTAACCGCCCCGTTGCGCGGTCAGTACGCGATGTTGGCCGACATCGACGACACCGAATTTTCTCGTTTCGGCGACATGCTGGCGTGGCTGCATGCGCATTCCTCGTCCCGCCTGTTTGCCCGCCAGCTGCCGGTCGCCGGACTGGACAGCAAATGGCTGGAGACGCGCACAGGCCTGCTCGGCGAGTGGCTGCGCACGCTGGGTGGGCTGCCGCGGGAAACCGATTTCTGGCAAGCCAGCGGCCTGCGTCGCGAGCCCGATCGGCTGCGCCTGCGCGTGCTCGACCCTGCCCTGCGTTCACGCGTGGGCGGTCTGGGCGACATCCATGCCCCGTTCGATCAGCTGGCCGCGCTGGAGCTGCCGGCGCGCCACGTATTCATCGTCGAAAACAAGCAGACCGGCCTGGCATTCGATGACCTGCCCGAAGCCGTGGTGCTGATGGCACGCGGCTATGCGGTGGAACGCCTGCACGAATTGCCGTGGTTGCGGGTCGCCGAAGCGGTGCATTACTGGGGCGACCTGGACACCCACGGCCTGGCCATCCTCGGCCGCCTACGCGGGCATCTGCCACAAGTGCGATCCCTGCTGATGGACGAGGCGACCCTGCTGGCCCATCGCGCGTTGTGGACGATCGAACCGCAGCCTCACCGTGCCGATGTCATCGAACATCTGACTGGTGCCGAGCATGCGCTGTATCGCGACCTGCGCGGCGATCGCTGGGGCGTGCGCGTGCGGCTGGAGCAGGAGCGGATCGGCTGGGACCTGGCGTGGGCGCGGATCCGTTCAATGTGGGCTGCTGGCGACGCTTGACCGGCGATCGGGCTCTCTGGCCAGCCGCTTGACTGCCGCCAGCACACCAGCGCTGACGCTGTCGAACAGCTCAGCCGGAAACGTCTCAGGCAGACGCTTCGCCAATGCATCGAGGGCGCGTGGTGTTCGTTCGATGAGATCGGTGATGATCGGTCCTGCGCCATCGGGCAAGCCCAGTTGTTCGGCCATGTCGACCCAGTGCCAGCGGTGGATCTCGTGCAGCAGGTAGTGCCGATTGTCGCCTGTCACCGCCATCGCCAGGCGGGCCTTGCGCGGGTCCATCCGGTTCGCACTGCGTCCCTGAACCGGATAGGTCGACAGGATGTCGTACAGCGGCGTCTGTTGGTAACGTCCACCGGCCAGCAGGGTGAGGCTGAAGTTCTTGGCATGGCCATCGGTGGCGGCGAGGATCCAGAACAACAGTTGCGTCTTGAAGAAATTCTCGCGATCCGCAGGGGCGTTTTCGGAGCCGCGCAGGATGTCCATGATGGGAACGATGCCCGGGCCGCCATCGCTTTCGTATTTGCGGTTCGGCGCCAGGCCGGTGGCTTGGCAGAAATCCTCCTGCGGAATGCGCAACCAATAGTCGCCATCGGTGGCTCGGGCGCGGTCGAAGCGTTCCACGATCAGTGCCTTCTGATCCTCGAAATGACCGATCTCGACTTTCGCAACCGGCAAGCCGTATTCGCGCACCAGCTCCATGCACAGCCATTCCAGTTCGACCGACTGGCGCATGTCGGCCTGCACGTTGCCGACTGCGCCCAGCGGCAGCTTGAAAATATGCGTCGTTGGGGTGACCCCATGTGGGATGCACCAATGTCCTTTATGCCGCAGCAGGGCGGTCTTTTCCTGGGCGCCGGCAATCGACAGCCGGAACGCATCGCCGTCGAGTGGTTCGCCTGAATGCCGCGCCGTGGTGGTGTGGCGAAGGACGTTCGCCACGCCGGCCTCGTCCAGCGGCTCCGCTTCGATGCGGTGAATGTTGCCTGCAGCCGAGCCGGTCGGCAGCAGTTGGATGGCGCCGACGCAGTCGCGCCCGATGGCGGCCAGCAGGTCGAACGGAGCGGTGGAACGCGCCGCATACCGATCGCGCAGTCGCTGCAGGATGCGCTCGTTGTCCGGGATCAGATTTTCGAAATAGGCGGCGACCTTGGCGCCGCGCAAGGGTAAAGTTTTGTCGCCGAGCCGCGCCGGCGCGAGACTGAAAGGCAGCGACAGCGACAGCGGACGCCCAGCGGCCGAAGTGATCCAGTCGGCGTCGTAGGTCAAGCGATCGGAGGCATTCCGGGAGCGTTCCCAGGTGCCTACGAAGGTGCCATTCATCCAGATATCGAGGGCCAGCGTGCGCGCCATCGCTACCACTCCGGCCCGCTCGCGTCCCGCAGGTTCATGGCGGACCTTTCTTGGAGTAGCAGTTCGAGACCCAGCACCTGGCATAGCCGGTGAATGCGCTCGAAGGATGCCTTGGCGGCGTTGTTCTCCAGCTTCGAAAGAGCTTGTGCGGTAATGCCAAGTTCCCGGGCAACGTGGGTTTGCGTGAGACCGCGACCCAGGCGTGCGCTGCGTAACACAACGCCGAGCTGGGCAGGCAGGCGGATCGGAACAGACAGCATGATTCAACTCCTGAGTTGATTCGATGAGAATCAATCTACAGGTTGAATATCGCTATTTCAACCTTGAAGTTGAAATATAGCCTCAGCCGCCAACCATGCTCAGCGCCACCGCCTCGGCCACCTTGATGCCATCGACCCCGGCCGAGAGGATGCCGCCGGCGTAGCCGGCGCCTTCGCCGGCCGGGTACAGGCCGCGGGTATTGAGGCTTTGCAGGGAGTCGTCGCGCCGGATGCGGATCGGCGAGGAGGTGCGCGTCTCCACCCCGGTGAACACCGCGTCGTGCAGCGCGAAGCCCTTGATCTGGCGCTCGAACGCGGGCATCGCCTCGCGGATGGCGTCAATCGCGTAGGCCGGCAGGGCACGGTCGAGGCTGCCCAGGGTCACACCGGGCTTGAACGAGGGCAGCACCTCGCCAAACTCGCGCGAGGCGCGGCCGGCGAGGAAATCGCCGACCAGCTGGCCCGGCGCGTTGTAATTTTCGCCGCCCAGCAGGTACGCCTGGCTTTCCAGCGCACGCTGCAGCGCGATGCCGGCCAGCGGGCTGCCGCTGGCATCGTAGGGCGTGAAATCCACCGGGTCGATGCCGACCACAATGGCTGCATTCGCGTTGCGCTCGTTGCGCGAATACTGGCTCATGCCGTTGGTCACCACGCGCCCGGGTTCGGACATGGCGGCCACCACGGTGCCGCCCGGGCACATGCAGAAGCTGTAGACCGCGCGACCGTTGCTGGCGTGATGCACCAGCTTGTAGTCGGCCGCGCCGAGCAGCGGGTGGCCGGCCTGCGCACCGAAACGGGCGCGGTCGATGATCGACTGCGGATGCTCGACGCGGAAGCCGATCGAGAAGGCCTTCGCCTCCAGATGCACACCGCGCGCGTGCAGCATGGCGAAGGTGTCGCGCGCGCTGTGGCCCACCGCCAGCACCACGTGATCGGTGCGGATCTGCTCGCCGCCGGCCAGCATCACCCCGCGCAGCTGGCGCGCACCGGCGGCATCGGTGTCGATCAGCAGGTCATCGACGCGGCTGCCGAAGCGCATCTCGCCGCCGAGCGATTCGATCGTGGCGCGCATGTTCTCCACCATCGTCACCAGCCGGAAGGTGCCGATGTGCGGCTTGTTCACCCACAGGATCTCCTCCGGGGCGCCGGCCTTGACGAACTCGGTCAGCACCTTGCGGCCGTGGTGCTGCGGATCGCGGATCTGGCTGTAGAGCTTGCCGTCGGAAAACGTGCCGGCGCCGCCCTCGCCGAACTGCACGTTCGACTCCGGGTGCAGGTTGCGCTTGCGCCACAGGTCCCAGGTGTCCCTGGTGCGTTCGCGCACCGCCTTGCCGCGCTCCAGGATGATCGGGCGAAACCCCATCTGCGCCAGCAGCAGCCCGGCGAACAGGCCGCACGGGCCGGTGCCGATCACCACCGGGCGATGCGCCGGGGCCTGCGCGACCTGCGTGACGAAACGATAGCGGGTGTCGGGAGCGGGTCCGACATGGCGATCATCGGCGAA
This sequence comes from Pseudomonadota bacterium, assembly GCA_021783385.1. Classification (GTDB taxonomy): domain Bacteria; phylum Pseudomonadota; class Gammaproteobacteria; order Xanthomonadales; family Rhodanobacteraceae; genus Rhodanobacter. Next base: position 810 of record JAJXTX010000065.1, on the reverse strand, counting down.
GCGCGCCAGCACCGCGGCCTCGTCGGCCAGCGTGAGGTCCAGCGCATAGATCAGCACGATTGCGCCGCGCTTGCGTGCATCGTGGCTGCGCTTGGCCACGGCGTAGCCGAGCAGGTCGTGCGCGCCGAGCTTCAGCCGTGTGCGGATCGCCTTGGCGAGATCGGCCTCGGTGTGATCCAGCGGCAGTTTGAGGTCGGTCAGTCGCAGCATGCTTGGGCGCGCTCGCTCGTTCGGCACAAAGGCGACAGCGGTGCTGCGGCCGGGCGCGCCATTGTCGACGCGCCGTACGATCGGAACAAGGCGGGCTGCGTGGGCGCTTCGCGTGCGGCGATTGCGGCGGCGGCCGGCGAGGACGCGCCCGGTGGCGGTCGTGCTGCAGCCCAGGGAGGCGTTCACTGCAGGTCCGGCGGATTGCCTGCGCCTCAGCCAGCGGTTTGGCGATGGGTGAAAAGGCAGCTTCCGATGGGCTCGGGCCTTGGCTCGGGGGAGAGCAGGGGCGGGCGCCGGAACCCACCGGAAGCTGTGAAAGGTGCCGCGTGGTGGCTCACGCGGCCAGCATGGTGCGGAACTGTTCGCCGGTCGCATGCGGATGCAGCAGCAGCATACGCATGGCCATGTCGTCCGAATGGCGACGTGCGGCCACGCGGCACAGCTGGCCGTCGTTGCTGGAGATCGCGATCGCCTGCGGTGGCACCGACGGCAGCGGCGCGCGGCAGATCAGGCCATGCTCGGGACCGCCGACGATGATGTATTCGATGACCTGTTCCATGACTGTGTGCTCACGCAGGGGAGTGGGGAAGCTCATGCAGG
>JAJXTX010000374.1 GCA_021783385.1 Pseudomonadota bacterium | reverse complement strand
GCGCGTTCTGGTGGTCATTTGCCCTGTTTGTGCTGTTTCTGCATGACAAAGTGCCGGCCGGCTTTGTCGGCTGGTATCTGTTCCTGTGGGGCGTATTCACTTTCTACATGTGGATCGCCACGCTCAAAAAGCCGCGCGCGCTGCAGCTGATCTTCCTGGCGCTGTGGATCACCTTCTTCCTGCTGGCGGCCGGTGAATGGACCGGCATGAGCGCACTGCATGTTGCCGGTGGCTACGGTGGCCTGCTCACGGCGGCGCTGGCGTTCTATTTGTCGGCGGCGGAAGTCATCAACGACGCGCACCAGCGCACGGTGCTGCCCATCGGCGCTCCGCCGGCCTGAGTGGCCAGCGCATGCCATGAGGTAAAACAGGCGAGCGGCGCAAACCTATGTGGCGTGCGCCGCTCGCTGACACCGTCGCGAACTCATCGATCACGTCCGTGGCATCCGTTATCGGCGAATCAGCCGAAACGGCTCAATCGCAAGATGCTTCATCGAGATGCGCGACCAAAGTCGTATGAGAATTGCAGCATCCCTGCCTGTTGCGCACGCAAGCGTGCCTGTACTCTTTTTGATGTCATCGAACGGTAGCAATTGATCTCATCGATGCCGCCAAGCGGGCTTCCAATGCCGTCGGCCACTACTTACTGGGGAAACATCCATGAAACTCAATCCATTGTTCTTTGCCGTTGCGGGCGCGCTGGGTCTGGCCATTGCCAGCCCCACCGTCGCGGCGGCGACCTCCAAGCAGAACGAGGCCAAAACCCTGCATGCGCTGATCGACAAGCAGCAGCAGCAGCTCGATCAGCAGCAGCAGGAGTTGCAGGCGCTGCGCGAGAGCCTGGCCAAGCTGGAAGGCGCACAGGCACAGCAGCAGGCGCAGATCCAGGCCCAGGCCAGCGCGCCGCCACCCGCTCCGGCCAAGAGCCTGCCAACCTTCAGCAGTGCACCCGGCGTGTCGGTGTCGCTGGACGGCTTCATCAGCGCGACCGCCTTCAGCCAGAGCCGCAGCTTCACCTTCGGCAACGGCCAGAACGCCGAGTTCCCGGTACCCGGCCCGGCCGGCCGGCTCAGCGGCGTCGACGTGCGCAACACCCGTTTCTGGCTTGATTTCAAGGGCGCCAAGTTCACCGACAACTGGAGCGGCGGCGGTCACATCGAGATGGACTTCTTTGGCGGCTTCAACGGCAATGGACCGTACAGCCAGCAGCAGCCGATGCCGCGCCTGCGCCAGGCTTACATGGAGCTGGACAACGTCAGCACGGGCAGCACGGTGAAGCTTGGCCAGCAGTGGGACCTGATGTTTCCGCTGGACAACGTGCCGGCCTCGCTCGCGCACATCGCCTTCCCGCTGGGTTTCAGCACCGGTTTCGTCGGCTGGCGCTTTCCCGGCGCCGTGTGGATGCAGGATCTCAATCACGGCAGCGATGGCGCCAAGTGGCGGCTTGACCTGGCCGCATTCGAGGGCTCATGGAACGGTCCGGGCGACAACATCAATTATCTGACCGCCGGCAATGCCGGCTTCCGCCCGCAGGTGGAGGCGCGTCTGCACGTGCAGGACAAGGACTGGCTGGGGTACGCCTCGGTGCTGTACAGCAAGGTCGATCTGCGCGGGGTCGGCGGCACCGCGCCCACGCCGGTCAAGAGTGGCGTCACCAGCGAGGGCATCCAGGTGGGCGGCAACTGGCATCCGGGTCCGTGGATGTTCCGCGCCAATGCCTACACTGGTCGCGGCCTGGGGCAGATCTTCGGCGGACTGGTGCAGTTCGGTGACATCAAGGAAACGGGTGGCTTCCTGCAGGCCGGTTACAAGTTCACCCCGAACTGGAGTGCCAACGCGTTCTATGGCTTCAGCAAATCCAACACCAACGACGTGATCGCGTGGCTCGGCCACGGCTCGGCGGGTCGCCTGAAAAATCGCCAGACGGCGCTCAATCTGCAGTACAGCGCCGGTGCCTACGACATCGGCATCGAGTGGATGTACGACACACTCGACTCCACCACCACCGGCCTGGATCGCAAACGCACCAGCGGCAACCAGCTCAGTCTGAGCGCGCTGTACCACTTCTGACCCGGGTGCAAGGCCTGCGGATCGTCCCCGGCAACGCAGCGGCACTGGCCGCTGCGTTGCCGGGCGGGCAGACGCTCAGACGCGCCGGATCAGGCCGATCAGCACCAGCAGCACGATGGCGCCAATCATTGCGTACACGATGCTGGTGACGATCGGGTTGCCCATGCTGAAGCCCACGCCGAGCATCGGCAGCAGCCAGCCGGCGAGAAACGCGCCGACGATGCCGACCACGATGTTGCCGAGCAGGCCGAAGCCGAAACCCCGCACGATCAGGCCGGCAAGCCAGCCGGCGATGGCGCCGATAAGCAGAAAGATGATCAAGCCGGTAGCAGTCATCACGAACTCCAGGTGAGGTGGGGGCGGTGAACAGGGGCGCGATGCCCCGCCACCGCGCCGGTCAAGCGTCAGCGTTCGGATGTGGAGCGGTCGTGATTGAGCGGCGGCTTGCCCTCGCGCAGTCGGCGCAGGTCGTATTCGGACAGGCTTTCGTTGC
>JAJXTX010000373.1 GCA_021783385.1 Pseudomonadota bacterium | reverse complement strand
GGTACCGGCTGCGCCTGCAGGCGGACTGGCGCGAGCCCAGCGCGCCGCTGCTGGTGATCCGCAACGCGCGCTTCCAGCCGGTGACGCTGTATGCCCCGGGTGATTATCGGGCGCAGCGGCAGTACCACGCCCAGAGCGGCCGCGACGCGCGCTTTTCGCGACGCGCGCTGGTGTTCGAGCTGCCGCGCGATCTGACCGCTGCGCAGAGCGTCTATCTGCGCCTGCCCGGTGCTACCAGGAATGTGCCGTTCACCGCGCAGGTCTATCCCGAGCAGCCCTATCAGGTGGCCGACATCGGCTGGGTGCGTGTGATGGTGCTGTTCGAGGCGGTGCAGTTCACCATGCTGATGGTGGGCCTGACGCTGTGGCTGGCGCTGCGCGAAAGGTTGTACGGCTACTTCGTCGGCTACCTGCTGCCACAGTTCCTGTATCTGCTGGTATCCACCGGCGACCTGTACCTGCTGCCCGGCAGCCAGTGGCTGGAGCCGCTGGGCATCCGCCTGCTGTGGTTCGTGGCGGCGTTGAGCACACCGTTCGCGCTGTCGTTCATCATCGAGTTCTGCGAGCTGCGCCGCAGCGCGCCGCGGTTCGCACGTCTGCTGGCATGGCTGCGGCTGCCGTGGGCGGTGCTGACCGTGACCGCGCTGCTGCCGATGCGCCTGCACGCCGGCAACAGCCTGCAGCCCGACATAGGCAATGCGCTGTACCTGCTGTGCGCGCTGGCCGCGGTCAGCGCGGTGCTGCTGGCGTGGCGCCGCGGCGGCGTGGCGGCCGGGATCTTTCTGCTGGCGTGGATGCCGCAATCGATCTTCACCGCGCTGCGCGCGATGCAGGTGCTGCTGCAGTTTCCGTTGCCCGGCTGGCTGGAGTTCGGCCTGCCGGCGGCGCTGTCGCTGTCCAGTCTGGTGCTGACGCTGGGGTTGGGCCTGGCCACGCTGCAGGCCCGGCGCGAGCGCGACCGCGCGCGCGACGAGGCGCAACGCGACGTGCTGACCGGCCTGCTCAACCGCCGCGCGCTGATGGCGCGCATCGCCGAGGCGCTGACCGAAGCGCGCCAGACCCGCCAGACCCTGTCGCTGCTGTTCCTCGACCTCGATCACTTCAAGGCCGTCAACGACCGCTACGGCCACCTCGTCGGTGATGCCTGCCTGCGCATCGTGGCCGAGCGCGTGCACGCCGAGCTGCGCCCCGGCGACACCCTCGCGCGCTGGGGCGGCGAGGAATTCGTGGTGCTGCTGCCGGACGCCGCGCCGTGCGAGGCCGCCGCCATCGGCGAACGTATCCGCCAGCGCGTGCAGGCACATCCGTTCCGCATCGGCAGCGAAGACATCGCCGTCACCGTCAGCCTCGGTATCGCCGGCCACACGCGCACGTCGATGGATTCCCCCGAGCAGCTGATCGAACAGGCCGACGCCGCGCTCTACCGCGCCAAGGCCGAAGGACGCAATCGACTCGCCGTGCACCCGGCGTTTGCGGCGGTGTAGCGGATATTTCGGGTGACAAGGGTTTCGGTCCCATCAACTCGAGGATCGAAATGAATACCCAAGAGAAGAGGACGGAGGTAATTAAGTGTCCCCGAATCCTACGCCGCGTGCCGCTCCCTCCAGGGCGTGATCTGGCGCAATATGGCGGCGATCGCGTCCTTGGTGGTGGCACGGTCATGGTCATCCTGCAGTCCCGTCCAGAACCCCTCCGAGGTGCCGAAGAACTGCGCCAGGCGCAGCCCGGTGTCGGCAGTGACGGCGCGCTTGCCGGCCACGATCTCGCCGATGCGGCGCTGAGGCACGCCGATTTCCTTGGCCAGCCGGTACTGGGTGATACCCATCGGCTTGAGGAATTCTTCCAGCAGGATTTCGCCAGGAGTGGGGTAAGGGATGCGGCGCATGACATTCTCCAGCTAGTGATAATCGACGATTTCCACGTCATGGGCATCACCGTTGCGCCAGACGAAGCACACGCGGTACTGGTCGTTGATGCGAATGCTGTGCTGACCGGCGCGATCGTGCTTCAAGGCTTCCAGCCGGTTTCCCGGCGGAATCCGCAGGTCATCGATACGAGCGGCACGATTCAGCATGGCGAGTTTGCGCATGGCGACCGTTTCGATGGAGGTCCAGCGGCGGACACGGCGCCCGAGGAACAGCGCTTCAGTGTCGGCGTCGCGGAACGTCCGTATCATCCTGAAATAGTAACGGCAAACGTTACTATTTCTGCATGTGGGACGCAAGGCACCGAATGACAGCCAACCTATTGTGGGGGCGACTTCAGTCGCGATGCCTGTTCTTGCAATCCTGGTAACTCAAGAGCATCGCGGCTGAAGCCGCTCCCACCATCTTGGAAAATTCGTCGGACTGAATAGCCAGTGATTCGCCGCCAAGCCCAGGTATGGGGGCCTGGATCAACTGGCCCGCGGCCAGTTGAGCTCCACGCTGTGCTCCACTCCGTCATCGACCAGCGCCAGCCAGCCGTCCGGCTGCGCCACGTCGTCCAGCCACAGCGTGCTGACGGTGCCGGCGGGGCTTTGCCGCAGGGTGATGTGGTACAGCGTGTCGCGGTGGCGGTAGTCGA
>JAJXTX010000064.1:8566-11593 GCA_021783385.1 Pseudomonadota bacterium | reverse complement strand
CGTCAGCCATGCAGCATCTGGCCGCCATCGACCACCAGCGTCTGTCCGGTGATCCAGCCGGCCCACGGCGAGGCGAGGAACAGCGCGGCGTGGGCGATCTCCTCGGGCGCACCGAAACGGCCGAACGGAATCTTCGCCAGCACGGCGGCATAGCGCACCGGATCCTCCTGCCTGCAGCGGTCCCACAGGCCGTCGGCAAATTCGATCGACCCGGGTGCGATCGCATTGACGCGGATGCGCTGCGGCGCCAGCGTCAGCGCCTGCGACATGGTGTAGTGGCTCAGGGCCGCCTTCATCGCCGCATACGATGGGCCGCCCGGACGCGGGCGCAGCGCCGCGATCGAACTGGTGTGGAGAATGCAGGCCCGCGTCGACTTGGCCAGATGTGGCAGCGCGGCGCGCGAGGCGCGCACTGCGGCCATCAGATCGACGTTGAAGTCGGCCAGCCAGGCCTCGTCCTCGTCGCCGAAACCGTAGCCGCTGGCGTTGTTGATCAGCACGTCGACGCCGCCCAGCGCGGCGGCGGCATCGGCGATGTAACCGCCGATGGCGGACGCATCGGCCAGATCGCAGCGCTGCGCGTGGCTCACGCCGCCGAACATGGCCATGGCCTGCCGGGTCTCCTCCAGCGCATCGGCGCCGCGCGCGCAGATCGACACCGCCGCGCCGGCCTGCGCAAACGCCAGCGCCATGCTGCGGCCGATGCCGCGGCTGCCGCCGGCGACCAGCACGCGGCAGCCGCGGAAATCGAACGGTGGGGGCGTCGTCACCGGGTTCATCCGAACCAGTGCCAGTGCGTGCTGAGGCCCAGGAACAGCGCGCCGAAAACCAGCATCAGCACGAGTGCGGCAAAAACCAGATGCACATAGCCGAGCACCAGCCCGGCCAGCGCCATGCCGTCGCCCTCGATGGCGGCACCGACCGGCGCACGGCGGATCTCGCTGCGCGCCATGTGGCCACAGACGATCGCCACCAGCGCGCCGATGAACGGCAGCACGCACCAGGTGAGGATGCCGAACACCAGGCTCACGACCGCCAGCGAACTGGTGCGGGACGCGGGCGGATACGAGGGTTGATAGCTCATGGCAGCCGTACTCCTTGAGATGAAACCCGAGCATACCGGCACGGCGAGCCGGCTGCCGGTGACCCCATGCCCGCGCGCAGCTCGCGTCAGCGAACGCCGTCGAAGCGTTGCTGTCGCGTGCCCTTCGACTGCGGCCCTTCGGGCACAAGCGCAGGGGGAACCATCCGGATCATCCGAAAACCTGGCTCCCATCCGCTGCGTTCACAGGTCGAACTTGATGCCCTGCGCCAGCGGCAACGCGTTCGAATAATTGATGGTGTTGGTCTGCCGGCGCATGTAGACCTTCCACGCGTCCGAGCCGGACTCGCGGCCGCCACCGGTTTCCTTCTCGCCGCCGAACGCGCCGCCGATCTCGGCGCCGCTGGTGCCGATGTTGACGTTGGCGATGCCGCAGTCCGAACCGGCCGCCGACAGGAACTGCTCGGCCGCGCGCAGGTTCTGCGTGAAGATCGACGACGACAGGCCCTGCGGCACGTCGTTCTGCATGTCGATCGCCTCATCCAGCGTGGTGAACGGCATCACGTAGAGGATCGGCGCGAACGTCTCGGTCTGCACCACCTCGTGCGCGTTGTCGATGCCGGTGATGATGGTGGGCAGCACGAAGTTGCCCTTGCGCCCGGTCAGCGCACGCCCGCCGGTGCGCACCGTGCCGCCGGCCGCCCTGGCCTTCTCCACCGCGGCCAGATACGCCTGCACCGCTTCCTGGCTGTTGAGCGGGCCCATCAGCGTGGTCGGCAGGGTCGGATCGCCGATCTTGCCCTCGATCTGGCCATAGGCCTTGACCAGCGTTTCCAGCACGTTGTCGAAGATCGACGTATGCACGAACAGCCGCCGCGTGGTGGTGCAGCGCTGGCCGGCGGTGCCGACCGCGCCGAACACGATCCCCGGGATCGCGAGCTTCAGGTCGGCCGACTCGTCCAGGATGATCGCGTTGTTGCCGCCCAGTTCGAGCAGCGAGCGGCCCATGCGACGGGCCACGCGCTCGCCGACCAGGCGACCGACCCTGGTGGAGCCGGTGAAGCTGATCAGCGCGATGCGCTTGTCGTCGACGAACGCCTGCGAGAGCTCGGTGCCGCCATCGTTGAACAGGAAGAACAGGTCCGGGAAGCCGCCGGCCTTGAGCGCCTCGTTGCAGATCTTCATGGTCGCGATTGCCGACAGCGGCGTCTTCGGCGACGGCTTCCAGATAGTGATGTCGCCGCAGATGGTGGCCAGGAAACTGTTCCACGCCCACACCGCGACCGGGAAGTTGAACGCGCTGATCACGCCGACCAGGCCGAGCGGGTGGTACTGGTCGTACATGCGGTGGCCCGGACGCTCCGAGTGCATGGTGTAGCCGTACAGCATGCGGCTCTGGCCCACCGCGAAGTCCGCGATGTCGATCATCTCCTGCACTTCGCCGTCGCCCTCGGGCTTGATCTTGCCCATCTCCAGCGCCACCAGCGAACCCAGCGCGTCCTTGTGCCTGCGCAAGGCCTCGCCGCACAGCCGCACCGCCTCGCCGCGCTGCGGCGCCGGGGTGCTGCGCCAGATCCTGAACGCGGCCTGCGCGCGCCGCACGATCACCTCGTAGTCGGCCGCGCTGGACGCATGCACGGTGCCCAGCAGCTCGCCACTGGCCGGGTTCACCGGCTGCAGTGCGCCGGCGTCGGTGGTCTTCGACCACTCGCCCTGGCCGAGGTAGCTGCCGGACTGCTCGCCGTGCAGGCCGAGTGCGCTGAGGATGGCATGGGACATGGATCACTCCTGGACAGACAGGACGCCCGCAGGCGCCGCGATGAAGGTGGCAAAGGCGTTGATTCTAGCAGGCGGCCCGCTGCGGCCGGATCGCGCCACGGCGGGATCCATGCGAAAATCCCGCCGCGCCCTCGTAGCTCAGTTGGATAGAGCGGCCCCCTCCTAAGGGGCAGGTCGGACGTTCGAATCGTCTCGAGGGCACCATT
>JAJXTX010000064.1:4325-8466 GCA_021783385.1 Pseudomonadota bacterium | reverse complement strand
CTGCGGCCGGATCGCGCCACGGCGGGATCCATGCGAAAATCCCGCCGCGCCCTCGTAGCTCAGTTGGATAGAGCGGCCCCCTCCTAAGGGGCAGGTCGGACGTTCGAATCGTCTCGAGGGCACCATTCCCGCTACCGCCCTTGCGCCGCCCACGCGCTCACGAGCTGCACGACAGCATCGAGCAGCCAGCCTTGTGCCGCGCCCAGTCCGGCCGCTTCTGCGCGAAGGCCTCGCGGCCGGGCTGCTCGTCGTACGGGCGGAGCATCACCTCCAGCAACTCCTCGATGCCGCCGGTGTCCCCCTGCGTGGCGCGATCGATCGCCTGCTGCGCGAGGTAGTTGCGCAGCACGTAGCGCGGGTTGGCCAGGTTCATGCTCGCGCGGCGCGGCGCGGCGGGCAGCGGATCGTCGCGCAGCCGCGCGGCGTAGCGTGCCAGCCAGTCGATCAGCGCCGGTTCCGCCGCGCGCCGCTTGGCGTCGTCGTAGAAGGCATCGGCAAACGGCGCCAGCGTCGGTGCCTGCGCATCGACCTCGGCCAGCGCGCGAAACCACAGCGTCATGTCGATCTCGGCCTGCTGCAGCAACGCCCGCAGCGACTGCATCAGCGCCACGTCGTCATCGCGGCACTGCGCCAGGCCGAGCTTGGCGGCGATGTGGGCACGGTCGGCGGCGGCGTAGCTCGCGGCGTAGCGATCCAGCCCGGCCTGCAGCGGCCCGATGCCGCCGAACAGCGGCGCCAGCGCGCCGGCCAGCCGGCTCAGGTTCCACCATGCCACGTCGGGCTGCTGGCCGTAGCGGTAGCGGCGGCGCTGTGCGTCGGTGGTGTTCGGGGTCCAGTCCGGGTCGTAGTTGTCCACCCATCCGTAGGGGCCGTAGTCGATGGTGAGGCCGAGGATCGACATGTTGTCGGTGTTCATCACACCGTGCACGAAGCCCACGCGCATCCAGTGCGCGATCATCGTCGCAGTGCGCTCGCATACCTGACCGAACCATTCCGCGTAGAGCAATTCACCGCCGCCCTGCAACTCGGGGAAGTCCCGGCGGATGGTGAAGTCGACCAGCTGCCGCAGCAGCGCCGTGTCGCCGCGCGCGGCGGGCAACTCGAAGTTGCCGAAGCGGATGAACGAAGGCGCCACGCGGCACACGATCGCGCCCGGTTCCGGCGCCGCATGGCCGTCGTAGAACATGTCGCGCAGCACGCTCTCGCCGGTGCCGACCAGGCTCAGCGCACGCGTGGTCGGCACGCCCAGGTGATGCATCGCCTCGCTGCACAGGAACTCGCGGATCGACGAGCGCAGCACCGCGCGGCCATCGGCACTGCGCGAGTATGGTGTCGGCCCGGCGCCTTTCAGCTGCAGCTCCCAGCGCTCGCCGGCCGCGTTGATCGCCTCGCCCAGCGAAATCGCGCGACCGTCGCCGAGCTGCCCCGCCCAGTGGCCGAACTGGTGGCCGCCGTAGTTGGCCGCCTGCGGCTGCATGCCGTCGAGCAGTGCATTGCCGCCGAACACCTGCGCGAACTCCGCGCTGGCGATATCCGCCGCGCCGAAGCCCAGCTGCGCCGCCATCTCGGCCGAATGCGCCAGCAGCCGCGGCGCCGCCACCGGCGTGGGATCGACCCGCGAATACAGCGCGCCCTCGACCTGGCGCAGCCGCGGCCCGGACTCCGGATCGCCGGGCAACTCGCGCACGAACGCATTGTCGAAACGCAGCTTGAGCATGGCGGAAGCCATCGGAAAAGATGCACCCTATATCCGGGCGCCGATGTCTGCCCGCAAGGGCCGCGCGAAGGCGAACCCGATGCGCATGGCGCTATAGTCGGGGCCGCCCATCCAGCGCGAGCATCGCATGATCCATCCCTCACCCGGCAGCCTCAACGCCGACGCGCTGCCGGCGGACGCGCCGTATCTCGACGCCACCACGCGCTGGCTGGAACGTGCCGTGATCGGCCTCAACCTGTGTCCGTTCGCCCGCGCGCCGCACCTGCAGGGCCGGCTGCGCCTGCGCGTCAGCCACGCACGCGACACCGACACGCTGCTCGACGACCTCTGCGGCGAACTGCAGAGCCTCGCCGCCGCCGATCCCGCCGACTGCGAAACCACCCTGCTGATCCACCCGCACGTGCTGGGCGACTTCCTCGACTACAACGACTTCCTCGACAGCGCGGACGCGGCGGTGGAAACGCTCAAGCTCGACGGCGTGCTGCAGGTCGCCAGCTTCCACCCGCAGTACCAGTTCGCCGGCACCGACGCCGCCGACATCGAAAACGCCAGCAACCGTTCGCCGTACCCCACCCTGCACCTGCTGCGCGAAGCCAGCGTGGAGCGCGCCGCCGAGGCGATGACCGACCCGGACGAAATCTACCGGCGCAATATCGAGACGCTGCGGAAGCTGGGGAGCGCGGGGTGGACGGCGCTGGATGTAGGTGCGGCATGACGGACGAAAAATCGGCTCCCGGGTAGCGCGGTCATCCGACAACAAGGCGTTCATGCCGCGGCTGTCATGCTGACGCGTGAACACTCTCCCCGCGATACTTCCTGATCCCTACGCCGAAAGCGTTGACCCGACCGTGCACTGCGATACCTGCGAAGCCGTCTGCTGCCGCCTCACGGTGGTGTTGATGCCGGAGGATCACGTGCCGGCGTGGCTGGTCGCGCGCGACGAGCACGGCATGGAAACGCTGGCCAAGGATGAAGACGGCTGGTGCGCCGCGGTCAATCCGAACACCTCCGGCTGTACCATCTACGCGGATCGTCCGACGATCTGCCGCAAGTACGCGATGGGCAGCCCGAGCTGCCGTGACGAACGCCACAAGTGGTTCGGCGAGAAGATTCCCACCGCCGTCCACCTGCTGTAGCCCGGCGCGGCGGCGACGGCCGCCCGCAGCATCCGCAAGATACCTAGCCTTGCGCCAGCTCGCGCACCACCACCGTGGCATACGCGCCGGCCGGCAGCTCGAACGCCAGCTCCAGCGTCTCGTCGTCCAGCCAGCGCCACTTCAGATCCTTCGGCAGCAGCCGCAGCGGGCGGCGCTCCTGATCCATCCGCGCGGCGACCAGCCCCGCGGCGAGGTCGGCATCGGCAGCGCCGGCCGCCCGTTCAAGTTCGCCGGCCTCGCCCTGCGTGGGCGGTTCGCCCTGGCCCCACAGCGGGCCGGACGGATGGATGTCGGCACGCGCCAGCCGCTCGGCCAGCAGCTCGCTGAACGGCTCCGGGCCAAACCACGAGCGCGAGCCGGCCAGCGACCAGATCTCGCCCTCCAGCGGCGTGTCCCAGGCGCCGCGCTCGACCCGCGTGGCCAGCACGTGATTGAAGATGTGCGAGCGCGCCGCCGACAGCAGGAACGAGCGCTGGTCGCGGTCGACCCGCCGCCCGGCGAACATCGCGCGCGCCTGGGCCACGTTGCCGCCCTCGCGGCCGAAGCGCTGCTCGCCGAAGTAGTTCGGCACGCCGCGCGCGGCGATCTGCTGCAGCACCTGCTCGGCGGCCGCGCGATCGCCCCGCACCTGGCGCAGCACCAGCACGAAGCGATTGCCGCGCAGCGCGCCGCGCTTGAGCTTGCGCGCATGCCGCGTGGCCGCCAGCACCTTCACCTGCGCATGCGGGAATGCCGACCAGTCCGGATCCGGCTTGGACGCCAACTGCACCGAGTACGTCTGCCGGGTCACCGCGTGGCGATCCTTCAGCCCGGCATAGCCCACCGCGACCGGCGCCACGCCGGCGAATTTCGCCAGCTCGCGCGCCACCCACTCGGTGTTGGCGCCGCACTTTTCCACCCATAGCAGGGCGTGCTCGCCGGTGCCATCGGCGTCATAGCCGAGAATCTCCTCGACCTGGAAATCCTGCGGCGTGCTGCGCAGCTGCGCCTGCAGCGGCGGCCCGGCATAGGCCCAGGGCAGTGCGGCGACGGGGGCAGCGGGGACGTGCTCGGATTCGGACATGACGCTCCACCGGGCGCGCCGGCATTCGATCGAAAGGGGACGCTCAGCGTCGTTCCAGCAGCACGCAGGCCTGCGCAGCAATGCCTTCGCCGCGGCCGCAGAAGCCGAGCCGCTCGGTGGTGGTGGCCTTGATGCTGATGCGGCCGATCTCGCTGGCCAGGTCCGCCGCAAGCAGCGCGCGCATCGCCTGCGCATGCGGACCGA
>JAJXTX010000064.1:0-4225 GCA_021783385.1 Pseudomonadota bacterium | reverse complement strand
GCAATGCCTTCGCCGCGGCCGCAGAAGCCGAGCCGCTCGGTGGTGGTGGCCTTGATGCTGATGCGGCCGATCTCGCTGGCCAGGTCCGCCGCAAGCAGCGCGCGCATCGCCTGCGCATGCGGACCGACCTTCGGCGCCTCGGCGATCACGGTGACATCGGCATTGCCCAGCGCGTAGCCGTGCTGCGCCATCAGCAGCGCCGCGTGGCGCAGGAACTGGCGACTGTCGGCGTGGCGCCAGCGTTCGTCGGTCGGCGGAAAATGCTGGCCGATGTCGCCCTGCGCCAGCGCGCCGAAGATCGCATCGCACAGCGCGTGGATCACCACGTCGCCGTCCGAATGCGCCACCACGCCGCGCGTGTGCGGCACGCGCACGCCGCCGAGGGTGACGTGATCGCCGTCGCCGAACGCGTGCACGTCGAAGCCGTTGCCGATGCGCATCATGCGGTCCTCGTGAGCAGGAACTCGGCCAGCGCGAAATCCGCCGCGGTGGTCACCTTGATGTTGTCCTCGGCGCCCTCGACCAGCAGCGGGGCAAACCCGGCCAGCTCCATCGCCATCGCCTCGTCGCTGACCTTGTGCCCGCGCTGCGCCGCATCGCGCAGCGCCGCCGCCAGTTCGCCGCGGCGAAACAGCTGCGGCGTGAACGCGCGCCAGCGCTCGTCGCGCGCTTCGGTGGCACGGCTGCGCGCGCTGGCGTCGGCGCGCTTGAGCGTGTCGCGCAGCGGCGCGCCCAGCAGGCCGCCGTCGGTCGCCGTGGCCAGCTCGATCAGCCGACCGATGTCCGCCTGGCGCACGCACGGACGCGCGGCGTCATGCACCAGCACGAAATCGGCGGCGCTGACCGCGGCCGGCAGCGCGGTCAGCCCGGCCAGCACCGAATCGCTGCGCTCGGCGCCGCCGACCGCGGTCAGCACCGGCTTGCCGTGCAGCGCATCGATCCCGGGCCAGTGCGGGTCCGCCGCTGCCAGCGTCACCAGCAGGCCGGCGATGCGCGGATGCGCCGCGAGCCGCTCCAGCGTGTGCAGGATCAGCGGCCGCCCGGCCAGCGGCAGGTACTGCTTGGGACAGTCGCCGCCCACCCGCGCGCCGCGCCCCGCGGCCGGCACCACGCACCACAGCAGCGGCGCGCTCATGGCGAACCGGCGGGCGCGGTCGCGGCCGGCGCGGGCGCCGTGCTGCCGGCGGGCGCCGGCTGCTCGACCACCTGGTAGAACGTCTCGCCCGGCTTGATCAGGCCCAGCTCGGTGCGCGCGCGCGCCTCGACCGCCTGCTCGCCGTGCTTGAGATCGTGCACGTCGGCGTCCAGCGCCTGATTGCGCTGCAGCAGCCGGGCGTTCTCCTCGGTCTGCTTCTTCAACGCCACGCGCAGGCTGTCCACCTCGCGCATGCTGCCGCTGCCGGACCACAGTTTGATCTGCAGTCCGATCAGCAGCAGGATCAGAATCAGGGCGATCCAGCGCAGCATGGGCAACCGATACCGCCGCTCAGCCCGGCAACCGGGTGAGGTTGGGGAATGCGTTGCGGCCGGCGTAGCGCGCCGCCGTGCCCAGCTGCTCCTCGATACGCAGCAGCTGGTTGTACTTGGCCACGCGGTCGCTGCGGCAGAGCGAGCCGGTCTTGATCTGGGTGGCGGTGGTGGCCACCGCGATGTCGGCGATGGTGGTGTCCTCGGTTTCGCCGGAGCGGTGCGAGATCACCGCAGCATACTTCGCCGCGTCGGCCATCGCGATCGCTTCCAGCGTCTCGGACAGCGTGCCGATCTGGTTCACCTTGATCAGGATCGCGTTGGCGATGTGCTTCTCGATGCCTTCGCGGAAGATCGCCGGATTGGTCACGAACAGATCGTCGCCGACCACCTGGATGCGCTCGCCGATGGCGTCGGTGAGCAGCTTCCAGCCGTCCCAGTCGCCCTCGGCCATGCCGTCCTCGATGGTGACGATCGGATACTGCCGTGCCCAGCCGGCGAGCAGGTCGACGAACTGCTCGGAGGTGTACTGCTTGCCTTCACCGGCCAGGTCGTACTTGCCGTCGCGATGGAACTCGGAGGCGGCGGCATCGAGGCCCAGCAGGATCTCGCTGCCCACCTTGTAACCGGTCTTGGCGACCGCTTCGAGGATGGTGTCCAGCGCCTCGATGTTGGAACGCAGGTTCGGCGCGAAGCCGCCCTCGTCGCCCACCGCGGTGTTCAGCCCCTTGCCCTTGAGCAC
This sequence comes from Pseudomonadota bacterium, assembly GCA_021783385.1. Classification (GTDB taxonomy): domain Bacteria; phylum Pseudomonadota; class Gammaproteobacteria; order Xanthomonadales; family Rhodanobacteraceae; genus Rhodanobacter. Next base: position 2,016 of record JAJXTX010000064.1, on the reverse strand, counting down.
GCTCTTCAGCGCGTGGAAGATCTCCGCGCCCGCGCGCAGCGCCTCGGCGAAGCTGGGCATGCCCACCGGCAGCACCATGAACTCCTGCACGTCGATGTTGTTGTCCGCGTGCTCGCCGCCATTGATGATGTTCATCATGGGCACCGGCAACATGCCCGGCTTGCCGCGCGACAGATAGCTCCACAGCGGTTCGTCGCGCGAGGCGGCCATCGCATGGGCGGCGGCCATCGACACGGCGAGCAGCGCATTGGCGCCCAGCTTGCCCTTGTTCGGCGTGCCGTCAAGCGCGATCAGCCTGCTGTCCAGGCCCTGCTGGTCGGCGGCATCGAAGCCTTTCAGCGCGTCGCTGATGGTGGTGTTGACGTTGACCACCGCGTTGCGCACGCCCTTGCCGCCGTAGCGCGACTTGTCGCCGTCGCGCAGCTCGACCGCCTCGCGCGAGCCGGTGGAGGCACCGCTCGGCACCGCGGCGCGGCCGAAGCCGCCGCCGGCCAGGGTGACTTCGGCCTCCAGCGTGGGGTTGCCGCGCGAATCGAGGATTTCACGGGCGTGGATGCGGGTGATCAGGGTCGTCATGTCAGTCCAGTGCGTGGTGAGGTGTTGGGCGGATTCGTACCGCGTGTTTGTCGCAGGAGCACACCCGGTGCGCGAACGCTCCTGGCGATCGTGCGGGAAAGCCTTCGCGCACAGCGTGCGCTCCTACGACAGGTCGTGTTCGAGAAAACCGTGCCGCTTGGTGATGCTGTCCAGCGCCATCAGGGTTTCCAGCAGCGCTTCCATCTTGCCCAGCGGCCAGGCGTTGGGGCCGTCGCTGAGCGCCTTGCTCGGATCCGGATGGGTCTCGGCGAACAGGCCGGCAATGCCGACGGCCACCGCCGCGCGCGCCAGCACCGGCACGAACTCGCGCTGGCCGCCCGAGGTGGCGCCCTGCCCGCCCGGCAGCTGCACCGAGTGGGTGGCGTCGAACACCACCGGGCAGCCGGTGTTGCGCATCACGCTCAAGCTGCGCATGTCCGACACCAGGTTGTTGTAGCCGAAGCTGGCACCGCGCTCGCACACCATGATGGCGTCGTTGCCTACCGCCGTGGCCTTGGCCACCACGTGCTGCATGTCCCACGGCGCCAGGAACTGGCCCTTCTTGATGTTGACCGGCTTGCCGGCGCGCGCCACCTTCTGGATGAAGTCGGTCTGCCGGCACAGGAACGCCGGCGTCTGCAGCACGTCGACCACCGACGCCACCTCGTCCATCGGCGTGTATTCGTGCACGTCGGTGAGCACCGGCACGTCGAGCTGGCGCCTGACCTCGGCCAGCACACGCAGGCCTTCTTCCATGCCCGGCCCGCGAAAGCTCGCGCCGGAGGAGCGGTTCGCCTTGTCGAAGCTGGACTTGAAGATGAAGGGGATGCCGAGCCGGCCGGTGATTTCCTTGAGCGTGCCGGCGGTGTCGATCTGCAGCTGCAGCGACTCGACCACGCACGGGCCGGCGATCAGGAACAGCGGGTGCTCCAGGCCGACCTCGAAGCCGCACAGCTTCATGCCACCGACTCCCGCACCGCCAGCCGCGCGCCTTCGCGCACCGCCTTGTACTCGCGCGCCGCACGCACGAAGCCGATGAACAGCGGATGGCCCTCGCGCGGGGTGGAGGTGAACTCCGGATGCGCCTGGCAGCCGAGAAACCACGGATGCTGCTGCGGCGACAGCTCGATCATCTCCACCAGCAGGTCGTCCATCGACTTGCCCGAGATCACCAGGCCCAGATCCTCGAATGCCTGGCGGTAGCGGTTGTTGAACTCGTAGCGGTGGCGATGGCGCTCGCGCACCACGTCCTGCCCGTATAGCTCACGCGCCAGCGTGCCGGCCTTGAGGCGGCATTCCTGCGCGCCGAGGCGCATGGTGCCGCCGAGGTCGGAGCGGTCGCTGCGCTGCTCCACCTCGCCGGTGGCGGTGGTCCATTCGGTGATCAGCGCGATCACCGGGTCGGGCGTGTTGCGGTCGTTTTCGCTGGAGTCGGCCTCG
>JAJXTX010000063.1:5346-11599 GCA_021783385.1 Pseudomonadota bacterium | reverse complement strand
GCCTCGGCCACTTCCTCGACCTCGACCTGGTCGTCGCAATCCTTGCCCGGGATGACCATGCTGACCTTCAGGATGGTGCCTTCCAGCATCACGTTCTGCTCGTACAGCGCGTTGAACAGGCTGCGCAGCACCGCCTCGTGCACCTCGTAGCTCACCTCGATGCTGTGGTCGCCGTCCATGATCACCTCGGGCTCGACCATCGGTACGATGCCCGCTTCCTGGCACAGCGCGGCATAGCGCGCCAGCGCGTGGCAGTTCGCCTCGATCGCGGTGGAGCTGGGGTTGTCCTCGCTGATGTTGATCACCGCGCGCCACTTGGCGAACTGCGCGCCGAGCCTGGCGTATTCCTGCAGCCGTTCACGCAGGCCGTCGAGGCCTTCGGTGACCACATCGCCGGGAAAGCCGGCCAGCGGCTGCGGACCCTTGTCGACCTTGATGCCGGGAATGATGCCGAGCTTCTTCATCAGCTGGGTGAACGGCACGCCGTCGCGGGTGGACTGACGGATCGTTTCGTCGTACAGGATCGCGCCGGAGATGTGCTCGTTCAGACCCGGCGTGGTCAGCAGCAGCTCGCGGTAGGCGCGGCGGTTCTCTTCGGTGTTCTCGATGCCGACGGCTTCGAAGCGCTTCCTGATGGTGTTGGTCGACTCGTCGATGGCGATGATGCCCTTGCCGGGCGCGACCATGGCCAGGGCGATGCTTTCGAGATCTTCAATACTCATGACGACTCCGTAGGGCGACGGCGCGGAGGGCCCGCACGCAAGATGGCGACCGCCCCGGGAGCGGGACGGCACGATGCAAACGCGGATTGTAAACCCGAACGCGCCGCCCCGCCGCCGCAGGCTTACGGGCCGTAGCCGGGCAGCGTGCAGGCATCCACCATCGCCTGGCGCTGCGCCTTGTCGGCAGGCGCATTGAACGGCACCACGTAATAGGTCGACACCGGCCGGCCAACGCGATTGGTGAGCGACGGGCCGTAGCGGAAATTGGCCACCGCGCTGCGCGCCGCCGGGCCCAGATCACTGCGCGGCACCACCTTGGCCACCTGCACGTTCATCGGCACGCCGTCGGAGCCGATGGTATAGGTCACCGCCACGCAGCCGGGCTTGTCCAGGTTCAGGCCGCTGTTCGGCGCATCCATCTTCACCGAGGTATTGAGCAGGATCCAGTAGTGGAACAGGTCCTGTTGATCGACCATGCGCGCCTGCGCCAGCACCGGGGTGGCGCATCCCAGCGCCAGTGCCAGCGTCAGCCCTTGGCGCAGCGGGCGAAATATCGATTTCATGGCAACCTCCTGGGGATACGGTGGGTGTTGACCCGGAGTGTAGTCGTCGCGCGGGCCGGCGGCGCTATCTGCCCGCGCGCCGGGACAGCGTGGCGTCAGCCTCACAGGTCGCGCAGGCTTTCCACCATGCCGTCGGCGCCGACCGAGAGCAGCTTGAGCGTGTTGGTGCCGCCGCCGCGGCCGACATGGTCGCCGTGGGTAAGCACCACGCGGTCGCCCTCGCTGAGGCGACCCTGGGCAAACAGCTGCTGGATCGCGGCGCGCGCGGTGGCGGCCGAATTCTGCCCCACGTGGGCGAACGCCACCGGCTGCACGTCGCGCAGCATCAGCATGCGCCGCCGCGCGTCGGCCAACGGCGACAGCGCGTAGATCGGCACCGCGGTCTGGTAGCGCGACAGCCACTGCGCGGTGGCGCCGGACTCGGTCAGCGCCACGATCGCGCGCACGCCGAGCTGGCCGGCCAGCAGCATCGCCGCCAGCGCGATCGCCTGATCGGTGCGATCGAGGCGATGGCCGCCGCCGGCGGTGAGATCCACCTTGGGCTCGAACTGGCGCTCGGCGCCGAGGCAGATGCGGCGCATCGCCGCCACCGCCTTGTCCGGATGCGCGCCGGCGGCGGTCTCCTCCGACAGCATCACCGCGTCGGTGCCGTCGATCACCGCGTTGGCCACGTCGAGCACCTCGGCGCGGGTCGGGATCGGCGAGCGCACCATCGACTGCAGCATCTGCGTGGCGGTGATCACCGCGCGGTTGCGCTGCACCGACTCGCGGATGATCTTCTTCTGCAGGCCGGGCAGCTCGGCATCGCCGATCTCCACGCCCAGATCGCCGCGCGCCACCATCACCACGTCGGAAGCGTCGATGATCTCGCCGAGCACCGGGATCGCGTCGGCGCGCTCGATCTTGGCCACCAGCGCGGCGCTGCCGCCGGCTTCCTTCAGGAGCCGGCGCGCCTGGTGCATGTCGTCGGCCGAGCGCACGAACGACACCGCCAGGAAATCCGCGCCGATCTCGGCGGCCAGCTTGATGTCGGCCTTGTCCTTGTCCGACAGCGCGGTCACCGACAGCCCGCCGCCCTGCCGGTTGAGGCCCTTGCGGTTGGACAGCCGGCCGCCGATCAGCACCTGGCAGCGCACCTCGGCACCGACCACCTCGAGCACGCTCAGCGCGACCAGCCCGTCGTCCAGCAGCAGTACGTCGCCGGCATGCACGTCCTGCGGCAGCTCGTAGTAGCTCACGCCGACGCGGGTGACGTCGCCGGCGGGCGCGCCCGGGCGACAATCCAGCACGAAGTGGGCGCCGTCGACCAGCTCCACCGGCCCGCTGGCGAACGTCTCGATGCGGATCTTCGGGCCCTGCAGGTCGGCCAGCATGCCGACCTCGCGACCGGCCGCCAGCGCCGCCGCGCGCACCGCGTTGGCGCGCGCGCGATGGTCGTCGGGCTGGCCGTGCGAGAGGTTCAGGCGCACCACATCGACGCCCTCGGCGATCAGCCGTTCGAGCATGCCCGGCGCGTCGGTGGCGGGGCCGAGGGTGGCAACGATCTTGGTGCGTCGGGATGTGGGCTGATCAGTCATCGGGGAAGCCTAGCAGAGTGGGTGGGAGTCGCCAGGCTGCGGTTGAGCACGTCGGCGAGACGACGACCGGCCTGGCGCAGACGCTGATCGGCCAGCGGCAGCTCGCTCTGCACATAGGCCGGTGTGATGGTGTGCCCGGCCGGATAGAAGCCGGGTTCGGCGGTGAACCGGCAGGACTCCTCGGCCCACTGCGCGTACGGGTTGTCCAGCGGGGCGATCGGCGCCGGCAGCGCCACCGGCGAAGACGTCTCCAGCGCCTGCGCGTAGCGCTGCCAGTCGAGGCCGCGGCTGTCAAGCATGCCCGAGTCCCACACCCGGTGCAGGTTGCTGCCCTTGCCCTCGAACTGCACCTGATACGTGTTGCCGCCCTTGTCGTCGCGGTAGCCGGCATGCAGCGGCTGATGGATGTCGCCCACGAAATGCACCACGAATTTCAGCGCCTCGCGGCGCGCGGTGTCGGACTGACGGCGGTCGCCAAGCACGGCGACGTAGTGCTGCAGCGCGGCCACCACGCAGCGGCCGTCGCGGCAGTCGCGCGCCGGCACGTAGTGGCAGTCGGCATCGTGGAAATTGATGTAGTGGTCGGGGCGCGTCTGCTGCCACAGCGCGGCCCGTGCCGGGTCGTCCTGGATCTGGTCGGCCCAGTTGGCCACCTCGGCGAGCGAGGCAGTGTGGTCCGGGGCCAGCAGCCGCTCCACCTCGGCCTCGGCGGCCGGGCTCAGCTGCCGCTGCGCCAGCGCGGCGACCACGCTATGGCCGAGCGGCCCCCAGGCTTGGGCCACCGGCGCAAGCGCGAGGCAGGCGACGAGGGCGCCGACGAGACGACGCAGCAAAGGCATGAAGGGCACCCGGCAGGAATGGATGGGCGAGTTTGCCACAGCCAGCCGCGTCGGCAACCGCTGCGTCCCACCCCGGGCCAGTTCAGTTCAGCCCGTGCCGGCCGGATGCAGCAGCGCGCCGCTGCCGTCGCGCACGGTCACCTGCACCTCGATGCCCTGCCGCACGCTCTCGGTGACGACGCAGAAATCCTCGAACTGGGCGAGCAGCCGATCCAGATGCTCCAGCGAGCCAGCGGCGGCGCCCATCGCCAGCTCCACCTCGATGCGCTGCACGCGCCAGCGGCCGTGTTCGTTGCGCGCCAGCGTGGCTCGGGCGTGCGCGGCGATTTTGCCCGGATCATTCTTGAACTTGCGCAGCGAAAACAGCAGGCTCGCCGACAGGCAGTTGGCCACCGCGGCGAGCAACAGGCGCGAGGGGTTGGGACCGGCGCCATGACCCAGCGGGGCCGGTTCGTCGGTCAGCAGATCCGGCGCGTCGGTATCGTCGAAGCGCAGGCGGAATTCGTAATCGCTGACCTGTTCGAGGCTCAGTTCAATCGACTGTTCGTCACTCATGCGGGCTCTCCTTCAGGACGAGGCGGGGCGTGGCGGCTGTGGCTGAGCCAGGCGTAGTACAGCAGCGGAATCACCAGCAGGGTCAGCACCGTGGAGACCAGCACGCCAAACACCAGCGACACCGCCAGCCCCTGGAAGATCGGGTCGCTGAGGATGAAGAACGCACCCAGCATTGCCGCCACGGCGGTCAGGATGATCGGCTTGGCGCGCACCGCGCCGGCCTCGACCACCGCCTGCTCCAGCGTCCGCCCGGCCGCCAGCGCGTGGTTGATGAAATCCACCAGCAGGATCGAGTTGCGCACGATGATGCCGGCGAGCGCGATCATGCCGATCATCGAGGTGGCGGTGAACTGCGCGCCGAGCAGCCAGTGCCCGGGCATCACGCCGATCACCGTCAGCGGAATCGGCGCCATGATGATCAGCGGCACCACGTAGCTGCGGAACTGGCCGACCACCAGCAGGTAGATCAGCAGCAGGCCGACCGAATAGGCGATGCCCATGTCGCGGAAGGTCTCGTAGGTGATCTCCCACTCGCCGCCCCACTTGATCGAGTAGCGTGCATCGCTGGCCGGCGGCGCGATGAAGTGCTGCTCCAGCTGATGACCGTCGATGCGCGTGTGACTGATCTTGCTGACCAGCCGGAACATGCCGTAGACCGGGCTGTCCTCGCTGCCGGCGTCGTCGCCGGTGACGAAGGTGTAGGGCAGCAGGTCCTTGTGGTAGATCGCGTCGGCCCACGGCTCGTCGACCACCTTGACCACCTCGGAGATCGGCACCAGCTGCCCGTTCTGCGCGCGCACGCGCAGGCCGAGGATGGCGTCCATCGAGCCCAGCGCCGCCGGCGACAATCGCAGCATCAGCGGCACCGCGTAGCGCGCGTTGTCGTCGGCCAGATAGCTGGCCGGATCGCCGCCCATGCCGGCGCGCAGGGCGGCGACGATCTGGCCCTGGCTCACGCCCAGGGCGGCGGCGCGCACGCGGTCGATCACGATACGCTGGCGCGTGGCCTGCGGGTTCTCGACGCTCAGGTTGACGTCCGCGATACCCGGGGTGCGGTCGAACAGCCGCTCCAGCGACAGCGCGATCGCGCGCTGACCGCGATAGCTGGGGCCGAAGATCTCGGCCACGATCGGTGCCTGCACCGGCGGTCCCGGCGGCACCTCGGCCACCACCAGGTGCGCGTGGAAGCGCTGCGCCACCGCCGCCAGCGCCGGGCGCACCGCCATCGCGATCTGGTGGCTTTGCCGCGTGCGCTGGTCCTTGTCGACCAGGTTGACCTGGATATCGCCCTGGTAGGGCTGGCTGCGCAGGTAATACTGGCGCACCAGCCCGTTGAAATTCATCGGCGCCGAGGTGCCGGCATAGAGCTGGTAGTTGCTGACCTCGGGCACCCGGTTCAGCACCTGGCTCATGTCGACCAGCGCCCGGTTGGTCTGCTCCAGCGTCGAGCCCTCGGGCATGTTCAGCACGATCTGGAACTCGGACTTGTTGTCGAACGGCAGCATTTTCAGGATCACCGCCTTGACCCCGACCAGCCCCACCGCCAGCAGCACCAGCAGCCCCATGCCGAGGAACAGCCAGCGCCGCTTGCGCGCCGCCTTCGGGCCACCCAGGAACGGCGTCATCAGCCGGCTGAACAGGCGCTGCAGGAAGCCGTCGATCTTCGACGCCGGCGCCACCTGCGCTGGCGCCAGCTCACCCTGCGGCCGCGGCGCGTGCGCGCGGAACAGCCGGTACGCCAGCCACGGCGTGACGATGAACGCCACCGCCAGCGAGATCAGCATGCCGGCCGAGGCATTGATCGGAATCGGCCGCATGTACGGCCCCATCAGGCCGCCGACAAACGCCATCGGCAGCAGCGCCGCGATCACCGTGAAGGTGGCCAGGATGGTCGGCCCGCCCACTTCGTCCACCGCGGCCGGAATCGCCTCCAGCAGCGGCTTGTCGCCGCGCGCCATGTGCCGGTGGATGTTTTCCACCACCACGATGGCATCGTC
>JAJXTX010000063.1:0-5246 GCA_021783385.1 Pseudomonadota bacterium | reverse complement strand
TTCATCAGCAGCCTGCCCGCCTTGACCGGCGTGTCGCGGTTGCCGCTGACCTGGTCGCCCACGTCCGCCGCCACGTTGGCGGATTTGAGCGCCTGGGCCAGATCGCCCACGGTGAGGTGGTAGCTGGCCAGCTTGCCCGGATCGATCTCCACCATCACCGCACGATCCGGCGCGCCGAGGGTGTACACATCGCGGGTGCCGGCCACCCGCTTGAGATCGGTTTCCAGCGTGTGCGCGACCTTGGCCAGCTGCAGCGCACCGAGATCGGCGCGATCGGACCACAGCGTGACCGCCATCATCGGCACGTCATTGATACCGTAGGGCTTCACCAGCGGCTGGCCGACGCCCAAGCCGGGCGGCGCCCAGTCGGCGTTGGAGTAGACCTTGTTGTACAGGCTGACCAGCGCCTGCTGCCGCGGCACGCCGACCCGGAACTCGACCGTGATCACCGCCATGCCCGGCTGGCTCACGGAGTAGACGTGCTTGATACCGTGGATCTCGGACAGCTTCTGCTCCAGCGGAAACGCCACCAGATTCTCGACGCGACGCACGCTGGCACCGGGAAACGGCACCAGCACGTTGGCCATCGTCACCTCGATCTGCGGGTCCTCCTCCTTCGGCGTGATGATCGCCGCGGCGATCCCCAGCAGCAGGCCGGCCAGCGCCAGCAGCGGGGTGATCTGCGAGGCCTGGAACGCGCGCGCAATGCGCCCGGAGATCCCCAGCTTGGCCGGCTCAGTCATGGGCTGGTACACCAGCGCGATGCTGCTGATCCAGATACTTCAGCGCTGCCATCGGGTCGGTGGCGATGCGTTCACCATCGTCGAGTCCAGCCAGCACTTCCACGCGGTCGCCATAGCGGTAGCCGGTGCGCACCTGGCGCAGCGTCACGCCATGCTCGCCCAGCACGTAGACGCCGACGATCTCGCCGCGCTGCACCAGCGCGCTCGCCGGCACCAGCAGGCGCTGCGCCTGACCGGTGGCAAACGCCACTTTCACCGTCATGCCGGGATACAGGCCGGTGGAGTCAGCCGGCAATTGCAGCCGCACGTTGAAACTGTGCGTGTCCGGATCGGCATACGGAAACACGCTGACGTCGCTGACGGCCACGCGAGGGCCGCTGTCGCCCTCGGGCAGCACGGTGGCGGCATGGAAGCGGCGGATCGCCTCGACTGCACTCTGCGGCACCTGCACGTTGACCCGCAGGCCGTCCAGCGACTCCAGCGCGATCAGCGGCTGCGGCGAGGGCGGACCCGCCTGCACTGCCTGCCCTACCTGCACATAGCGATGCGTGATGATGCCGGCGTACGGGGCACGCAGCACGGTGTAATCCAGCTGCTGGCCGACCTGGTTGCGCTGGGCCTGCGCCTGCTGCAGGGCCGCCCGGGCCGCATCGCGCAGCGCGCGCTGCTGGTCCAGCTGTGCTCTCGACACGTAGCCCTGCGGCGCGATCGCTGCAAAGCGGTTGTACGAGGCAAGCGCCTCGTCGTAGGTCGCCTGCGCCGAGGCGATCTGCGCCTGCGCGGCGCTGCGCGCCGACTTCTGCTCGACGTCGGTGAAGCGCACCAGCACCGCACCCTTGGGCACCACATCGTTGACCTCGTATGGCAGCTCGAGTACGCGGGCATTGGTCTGCGCTGCCAGGGTGACCTGATGGATCGCCTCGACCACGCCGTCCCACACCTGTTCGCGCTGCGCCGGTTCGGCGCGCACCACCAGCGATGCCAGCGGCGGTGCCGCTGTCGTGGCAGGAGCCGGCGCGGGCGGCTGGCCGCATGCCGCCAGCGCGCCCAGCATCATTGCCACACTGGCCGCGCGCAGGGTGCGCAGGGAAAGCTTCATGAAGGTCACTCGCTGCACGGTGCGGCTGTCAGGATTTGAACGCACAGCCGGACTTCACGCCCAGCTTGCGCAGCAGCAACGCCAGCGGACAGAAACCGGTGAAGGCCGACTGCAGCAGATTGGCACCCACGAACAGGGTGAGCAGCAGCCACCACGGCGAGATGAAATGGGCCAGCGCCACGCTGAGCAGCACCATGCTGCCAGCGAATGCGAGGACGATGCGATCGGTGTTCATAAGCCATCTCCGTTGAAAGGCGTCTCTGGTCTGTTGCTGTGTGACGCCTGACGACGAACGCCACGAGAGCCTGTTTAAGCAGGCTGCCGCTGTTCCGACGTCGCGTCACGACCCTTGCGGCTGCCTGGCGGCAGCAGCCTCAGCATGGGCTTTTGCCGGCATCCGACGTTGACCTGAATCAATCCGCATGTTTAACAATTTCATCTAAATTAGATATAGCTTAATTAGACTTGCGTGCTAAAGTCAATCCCGCCGACGCATGCACGGGCCTGAGCCCGGGAGATCCACCGATGCCGCTGCCTGACACCCCCGATCTGACCGCCATGCAGGTGCGTGCCGAGGATGCCTCGCGCCTGCTCAAGGCGCTCGGCAATGCGCAGCGGCTGCGCGTGCTGTGTCTGCTGGTGAATCAGGAAATGTCGGTGGGCCAGATCAACGAGGAGCTGCCCGACCTGAGCCAGTCGGCGCTGTCGCAGCACCTGGCCAAGCTGCGCGAGGAGGGACTGGTGCGCACCCGGCGCGAAGCACAGACTATCTGGTACGCGCTCGAAGACGGCCCCGCGCAGCAGATCATCGCCACCTTGTACGGCATCTACTGCGTGCCTAAGGTGGCCGCCGTGCGCACTGCGTCAGTGCGCCGCAGCCGCCGCCCCCCGCAGGCCGGCTAGCAGCGCACCAGCACGATACGACCGCGCGGACCGGGCGTGCCGATAGCGCACGCGCGCATCGCCGCACCGCTGCGGGAACGCCGCCGCTTCAGGTAAAGTGCCGGTTTCCGCGGCCCCACACACGGTCACGGTCTGTCCATCATCGAACCGGAGGAAGCTTGCCCATGGCCATCAAGGTCGCCATCAATGGTTACGGCCGCATCGGCCGCAATGTCCTGCGCGCGCTGTACGAATCCGGCCGCACCAGCGAGATCCAGATCGTCGCGATCAACGACCTGGGCGATGCCGAGACCAACGCGCACCTGACCCAGTACGACACCGCGCACGGCAAGTTCCCTGGCTCGGTCACCGCCGAGGGCGGCTTCCTGCTCGTCAATGGCGACAAGATCAAGGTCTGCGCCGAGCGCGATCCGGCCAAGCTGCCGTGGGCCGAACTGGGCGTGGACGTGGTGCTGGAATGCACCGGCCTGTTCACCACCAAGGCCAAGGCCGGCGCGCATCTGGTCGCCGGTGCAAAGAAGGTGATCATCTCCGCGCCCGGCGGCAGCGACATCGATGGCACCTTCGTGTTCGGCGTCAACGACGACCAGCTCACCGCGCAATTGCAGGTGATCTCCAACGCCAGCTGCACCACCAACTGCCTGGCGCCGCTGGCCAAGGTGCTGGACGCGAAGGTCGGCATCGTGCACGGCCTGATGACCACCATCCACGCCTACACCAACGACCAGGTGCTGACCGACGTCTATCACTCCGACCTGCGTCGCGCACGCTCGGCCACGATGAGCCAGATCCCGACCAAGACCGGCGCCGCCGCCGCGGTGGGCCTGGTGCTGCCGAAGCTGAATGGCAAGCTCGACGGCTTCGCGATGCGCGTGCCGACCATCAATGTGTCGGTGGTCGACCTCACCTTCGTCGCCGCCCGCGCGACCAGCCGGGAGGAAATCGACGCCGCCATCCATGAAGCGGCCAACGGCGCGATGAAGGGCATCCTGGCGGTCAACACCAAGCCGCTGGTGTCGATCGACTTCAACCACAACCCCGCCTCCAGCACCTACGACGCCACCCAGACCCGCGTGATGGGCGGCACCCTGGTGAAGGTGCTCAGCTGGTACGACAACGAGTGGGGCTTCTCCAACCGCATGCTCGACATGACCGTGGCGCTGATGGCGGCGAAGTGACTGGCTGACCCCGCGCACGGGCCGCTGCGGCGAGCCCGATGGCGGCGGGGCATGCCACCAGGAACCGGGCTTCGGCCCGGTTTTTTTGTGGCGATCGTACGGGCGCACCACGCCCTTCGGCACGCCACCGTGCCGGCCGCCAAACTGTATCAACGCCAACAACTGCCTTCGTGTTGATTCAGATCAAGACGCGCGACACGCCGGCGCGGCAGCATGCAGATGAGTTCACCACCCCCACTCATCCACTGGAGATTCCGATCATGCGCAGACTCATCGCACTTGTCGTACTGGCACTGCTGTCCACCCCGCTGTGGGCGGCCCAGTGCTCGACCACCGTCGAAGCCAACGACGCCATGCGTTTCAACAAATCCACCATCGTGGTGCCGAAGGACTGCAAGACGTTCTCGGTGACGCTGAAGGACACCGGTGCCACGCCGCGCGACGTGATGGGCCACAACTGGGTGCTTTCGCATGCCGGTGACGAGGCGGCCATCCTCTCCTCCGGCATGGCCGCCGGCATCGACAACAATTACATCAAGCCGAATGACCCGCAGGTGATTGCCGCGACCAAGCTGATCGGCGGCGGCGCCTCGGACACGACCACCTTCAAGGTGGCCAAGCTCAAGGCCGGCACGACCTACGCGTTCTTCTGCACCTGCCCGGGACATGCCGCGCTGATGAAGGGCACGCTGACCCTGGGCTCATAAGCACCCCGGCGTCGCGGCAGCCATGCTGCTGCGCCGCTGACTGCACAGCAAGCGGCCGGCCTCGTCAGAGAGCCGGCCGTTTTTTTGCCGTTTGATTGGCTGCGCACACGCTTGTCGCGTCACCGCAACACGGACAGCGCGGCGTCATAGTCCGGCTCCTGCGCGATCTCGCCCACCATCTGGGCGTGCAGCACCTTGTCGTGCTCGTCGAGCACCAGCACCGCGCGCGCGCTCAGCCCAGCCAGCGGGCCGCTGGCGATCGCCACGCCGTAGTCGCGCAGAAACCCGTGGCCACGCATGGTCGACAGCGTCACCACGCGATCCAGCCCCTCGGCGCCACAGAAGCGCGCCTGCGCAAACGGCAGATCGGCCGAGATGCACAGCACCACGGTGTTGTCGACCCGGCTGGCGGATTCGTTGAAGTGGCGCACCGACATGGCGCAGGTCGGCGTGTCCACGCTCGGAAAGATGTTCAGCACCTTGCGCTTGCCGGCAAAGCTGGCCAGCGTGACATCGGCCAGCTCCTTGCTGACCAGCGAAAACGCCGGGGCCACCTCGCCGCGGGCGGGAAAATGGCCGTCGATCTGGATCGGCTGGCCTCTCAGCGTGACTTGCG
>JAJXTX010000062.1:7510-11624 GCA_021783385.1 Pseudomonadota bacterium | reverse complement strand
ATGGCGCAGCGGCTGTGCCGGATCGATCCGGCGCTGGAGACCGCATGGGTGCTGGTCGACGAGGGCGTGGTGCCGGCGGAGATGCGCGGCGTCGGCCGCATTTATGTCGACGAGGCCGCCGACAGCGCCGAATTCTCGGTGCTGGTGGAGAAGAGCTGGACCCATATCGGACTGGGCACCTTGCTGATGCAGCGGCTGGTCGACGACTGCCGCCGCCGCGGTCTCGCGGAAATCTGGGGCTATGTGCTGCTGGAGAACCGGCCCATGCTCGACCTGTGCAAGGAGCTGGGTTTCGTGCGGCGACCGTCGCCGAACGAGCCGGGCGTGGCGCAGATCTCGCTGCAGCTGCAGCCGTCCGGCGCGACGCGGGCCGTCTAGTCCCGCGCGGGGACCGTCCCTACACCGGTCCTGCGCGATCAGCGGCAGGCGGACGAGCGCGACCGGCACGCTACACTTGTCAGCTTTCCCCGGCGCGGCACGATGGCGGCGCCTTGAACCCGCGTTCCCTATGCCCAGCCTGATTCCGCATCCGCCCCTGCCCACCACGCCGCGGCAGCGCCGCTACTGGACCCCGCCCCACGGTTCCGCCCGCGCGCTGCTGATCGCCGAGTCGGCGCGCAGCCATAGTGGCCTGCTGGTGGCAGTGACGCGCGACACCCAGCGCGCGCACGCGCTGGAAGCGGAGCTGAAGATCTTTGCCGGTGGTCTGCCGGTGCTGCATTTTCCGGACTGGGAAACACTGCCCTACGACGTCTTCAGCCCGCATCCGGAGATCGTTTCGCAGCGCATCGCCACGCTGTACCGGCTGCCCGGCGTGAAGCGCGGCGTGCTGGTGGTGCCGGTGGCCACGCTGATGCAGCGGATCGCGCCGCGTGCGCACATCACCGGCACCGGGCTGGTGCTGGCGAAGGGCCAGCAGCTGGACCTGATCGCCGAACAGCGCCGGCTGGAGGCCTGCGGTTACCGCAATGTGCCGCAGGTGGCCGAGCCCGGCGACTTCGCCGTGCGCGGCGCGCTGATCGACATCTTTCCGATGGGCGCGGCCGAGCCGTACCGCATCGAGCTGTTCGACGACGAGGTGGAATCGATCCGCAGCTTCGATCCGGAAACCCAGCGCTCGCAGCAGCCGGTGGAAAAGATCGAGCTGCTGCCCGCGCGCGAGTTTCCGCTCACCGACGAGGCCGCGAAGGCGTTCCGCAGCCATCTGCGCGAGCGCTTTCCGATCGACGTGCGCCGCTGTCCGCTGTATCAGGACATGAAGGAAGGCGTCACCCCGGGCGGCATCGAGTATTACCTGCCGCTGTTTTTCCCGGCGAAGAGTGCACCCACGAATGCGCGGGGGATTGCGGAGGATCCGCACGCAGGCACTGCCACGCTGTTCGACTACCTCGCCGACGACGCGCTGTTCGTACTCGGCGAGGGCGCCGGCGAGTCCGCGGAGGCGTTCTGGACGCAGACCGCCGAACGCTACGAACAGCGCGCGCACGACATCGAGCGCCCGGTGCTGCCGCCGGCCGAGCTGTACCTGTCGCCGGAGTCGTTGCGTGAGCAGCTCAACAAGCGCCTGCGCATCGAAGTGGTCGACAGTGGCCACGAACATGCGACGGCCACCGGCACGCAGCCGGCGCCCGAGCTGCCGCTGAACCGCAAGGGCGAGGAGCCGGGTACCGCGCTGCGGCATTTCCTGGCCAGCTATTCCGGCCGCGTGCTGATTGCGGCCGACTCGGCCGGGCGACGCGAGGCGCTGATCGAAACGCTGGCGGCGGCTGGCCTCAAGCCCCAGACCATCGAGAGCTGGCCGGCGTTTGTCGGCGTCGATGCGCTTGCCTCCGGCGTGGCCGTGGGAGAGGGCGCCGATGCACGCTTTGCCATCACCATCGCCGGACTCGAGCAGGGCTTCGCGCTGGACAAGCCGGCGATCACCGTGCTCACCGAGCGCGAGCTGTACGGCGAGCGGGTGCGCAGCGAGCGTGATCGCCGGCGTCGCCGCGGCGGCGCACGCGATCCCGAAAGCATCATCCGCGACCTCACCGAACTCAGCCTCGGCGCACCGATCGTGCATGTCGATCACGGCGTCGGCCGCTACCAGGGTTTGCTGTCGATGGACGTCGGCGGCATGCACGGCGAGTTCCTCACCATCGAGTACGCCAAGGGCGACAAGCTGTACGTGCCGGTGGCGCAGCTGGGCCTGGTCAGTCGCTATTCGGGCACCGCGCCGGAGCTGGCGCCGCTGCATTCGCTGGGCGGCGACGCGTGGGAGCGCGCGCGCAAGAAGGCTGCCGAGAAAGTGCGCGACGTCGCCGCCGAGCTGCTGGCGATCTACGCCCAGCGCGAGGCGCGCGGCGGCGAGTCGATGCCGATCGACCGCCAGCTGGTGGAGGAGTTCGGCAGCAGCTTCCCGTTCGAGGAGACGCCCGACCAGGCCAGCGCGATCGAGGCCGTGCTGGGCGATCTGGCCGCGCCGCGCGCGATGGACCGGGTGATCTGCGGGGACGTCGGCTTCGGCAAGACCGAGGTGGCGTTGCGCGCCGCGTTCGCCACCGCCACCGCCGGCAAGCAGGTCGCCGTGCTGGTGCCGACCACCCTGCTCGCCCAGCAGCACTATCGCAATTTCGCCGACCGCTTCGCCGACTGGCCGGTGCGCGTGGACGTGCTGTCGCGCTTCAAGTCGACCAGGGAAGTCAATGACGCGCTGAAGCGCCTCGCCGACGGCCAGATCGACGTGATCGTGGGCACACACAAGCTGCTGCAGCCGGACATCAGGTTCAAGAACCTGGGGCTGGTGATCGTCGACGAGGAGCAGCGCTTCGGCGTGCGCCAGAAGGAGCAGCTGAAGAAGCTGCGCGCCGAGGTCGACCTGCTGACCATGACCGCCACGCCGATTCCGCGCACGCTGAACATGGCGATGGCAGGGCTGCGCGACCTGTCGCTGATCGCCACGCCGCCGGCGCATCGCACCGCGGTGCGCACCTTCATCGCCGCGTGGGATCCGGCGACCATCCGCGAGGCGCTGCAGCGCGAGCTGTCGCGCGGCGGCCAGGTGTATTTCCTGCACAACGAGGTCGAGAGCATCGAGCGCACCGTGCGCGAGCTGCAGGAGCTGGTGCCCGAGGCGCGCATCCGCATCGCGCACGGCCAGATGCCCGAACGCGAACTCGAGGGCGTGATGGCGGATTTCCACCGCCAGCGCTTCAACGTGCTGGTATGCACCACGATCATCGAGACCGGCATCGACATCCCGACCGCCAACACCATCATCATCGACCGCGCCGACCGCTTCGGGCTGGCCCAGCTGCACCAGCTGCGCGGGCGCGTGGGCCGTTCGCACCATCGCGCGTACGCGTATCTGGTGGTGCCCGACCGCAAGTCGATCAGCGCCGATGCGCAGAAGCGGCTGGAGGCACTGGCCTCGCTGGAGGAACTCGGCGCCGGCTTCACCCTGGCCACCCACGATCTGGAAATCCGCGGCGCCGGGGAGCTGCTCGGCGACGAGCAGTCCGGCCAGATCCAGGAGATCGGCTTCGGCCTGTATACCGAACTGCTCGATCGGGCGGTGCGCGCGCTGAAGTCGGGCAGGATTCCGGATTTCGACTTGAGCAGCGAACACGAAACCGAGGTGGAGCTGCACCTGCCCGCGCTGATCCCCGACGACTACCTGCCCGACGTGCATGCCCGGCTTACCCTTTACAAGCGCATCGCCAGCGCGCGCAGCGAAGACGAGCTGCGCGACCTGCAGGTGGAGATGATCGACCGCTTCGGCCTGCTGCCGGACAGCACCAGACAGCTGTTCGCCGTGGCCAGCCTGAAGCTGATGGCCACGCCGCTGGGCATCCGCAAGCTGGACTTCGGCGCCAGCGGCGGACGCATCGTGTTTCGAGAGAAGCCCGAGGTCGATCCGCTGATCATCATCAAGCTGATCCAGCGCCTGCCGCGCGTCTACAAGCTGGACGGCCAGGACAAGTTGAGGATCACGCTGGACCTGCCCGGCGCCAGCGAGCGCCTGCGCAGCGCGCAGGAAGTGCTGGTGCTGCTCGGCGCGCAGCGGCCGGGTTGATCCCCCGCGCATTCACGATACGGACCCTTCTCCCGCCGGGAGCAGGTGCCGACAGGCAGG
>JAJXTX010000062.1:0-7410 GCA_021783385.1 Pseudomonadota bacterium | reverse complement strand
CGCCAGCGAGCGCCTGCGCAGCGCGCAGGAAGTGCTGGTGCTGCTCGGCGCGCAGCGGCCGGGTTGATCCCCCGCGCATTCACGATACGGACCCTTCTCCCGCCGGGAGCAGGTGCCGACAGGCAGGCGCGGGCACGGTCGAAGTGCGATGCCCTGAACGCCGGGCAGCCGGGCTGACCATTCGCGTCAAGCTTCAACGGCATCGGCAGGCCGCCGGGCGCGTGGGCTGGAGCCGGTGGGTGGTACGGCAGGCCCGCACACGGCTTGCGCGCTGCAGGGAAGCTTCCCTGCGCCTCTTGGCACGACCCGTGCTTTGCTTTGTGATAGTCACCAGGCTGGCACAAAGTCACGCAACGATGGCGAGGCAGCCGTGGCCGTCGGGAGCAGCACGCCGCGCGGCAGCGAGGTACATGCATGGGACGCGTGGACGGGCAGCCACTGGCGGCCGATGTCCGCCTGCGCGCATCGGCGCCGCGCATCACGGATCCACGCATCGTTCACTTCCGGTCCGCGATAAGGTTCGACAGTGTGGATAAGGACAGGGGCAACGGACTATGGGTACGCTGATCACATGCAACGAGCGCGGTCGCCACTGGCGATCATGGCTCGGCTGTGTGCTCGGCCTGTTTTGTCTGGGCACCGTGCAGGCGGCCACTCCGCTGAATGGCGCGTGGCGCGATGTGCGCCCCGGCGACACCAGCCAGGCGGTGATGCACGACTACCGCCTCGGCCGGCTGAAGTCATTCGACCCGTCCGTGCTGCAGCGTTTCCCGGTCGTCGCGGCGGGCGCGTGGGTGGTGATCGCACCGCAGCCGCCGTGGGACAACGGCGAGCGCGTGCTGACGATCTATCCGCCGCCGCTGGGCACGGTGACCGTGTTCGGACCCGGCCAGCCGCAGTCGCTGGCGCTGGATGATTTCAGCGCGCCGGCGCACGGCCACGGTCGCCTCGCGTGGCGGGTGCCGGCCGCGATGGCAGGCTCGGCGCCGATCCTGCTGCGCTTCGAGCCGTCATCGACGCTGAGCGCACCGGTGCGCTTTGAGCTGCAGTCATGGAATGCCTATCTGCAGCAGGATGCGTATTGGCTGACGCTGGCCAGCGCCTGTCTGGCGGCGATGCTGGCGATGGTGCTGATGGCGCTGTGCTTTGCGCTGATGCTGCGCGATGTCACCTACGCCTGGTACGCGGGTTACATCCTTTGCTACATGCTGATCCAGGGCGTGCAGACCGGCTTCGTCTTTCATCCGCTGGACTGGCAATGGCTGAGCGGCATGGCGCTGGCCAGCGCCACCATGGCAATCGCGCTGTCGGTGGCCTTCGCGTCACTTTTCATGATGCGGTTCTGCGAGCTGCACCGTTACGCGCCGCTGCTGCGGGTGCCGGTGATCGCGCTGGCGGTGGGCATGATCCAGCTGGTGCTGATGCGCCTGAGCCAGGTGCCGTTGCTGGTGGAAGTGGCGCAGGCGCTGCTCAATCCGCTGCTGATGCTGGGCGCGGCGCTGCTGCTGGTGGCTGCCATCGTGGCCGGCGTGCGCGGCTCGCGTCAGGCCTGGTTTTTCCTCGCCGGCTGGACGCCGCTGCTGCTGCTGACCGCGCTGACCAGTGCGCAGGCGAATGGCGCCCTGCCCGAACTCACCTGGCTCAACGATGCCAGCCTCGCCGGCGGCGCGTTCGAGGCGATCGTGCTGTCGCTGGGCCTGGCCGATCGTGCCCTGCGCCTGCGGCAGGATCGGGACGTGGTGCGCATACTGGCCGACCACGACGCGCTCACCGAGGTCTACAACCGTCGCGGCTGGAGCGAGCGCGCCAGCGTGCTGCTGGCCAGCGGACCACCGCGACCGATCGCCGTGCTGTTTCTCGATCTCGATCACTTCAAGCTGCTCAATGATCGCCAGGGCCACAGCGCCGGCGACCGCGCACTGGTGGCGGTGGCCAAGGCGCTGGCGCACGAGTTGCGGCCCTCCGACCTGTTCGGACGCTACGGCGGCGAGGAGTTTGTCGCGCTGCTCGACGGCACCCAGGTGGAGCAGGCCATGCAGGTCGCAACCCGGCTGTGCCGGCGCGTGCACCGGCTGGAGATTCCCGCGGGCGACGATGCGTCGCTGGTGCTCAGCATCAGCATCGGTGTGGCCATGCGCCGCGACGGCGATGACGTGGCCTCGCTGGTCGAGCGCGCCGACCAGGCCATGTATACCGCCAAGGTCAACGGCCGCAACCGGGTCTGCCTGTATTCGGTGGCCAAGACGGCGCCCGGCGCAACCCCTGCCCGGCTGCATGTGGTGGAAAAGCGCGGCGGCGAGAGCTGAGCGGCTGACCCGCGCCGCGGCAAGCCTCAGCGCGCCGCCAGCGCGCGTGCCGCCGCCACCACTTCGGCCTCGCCCGGCAGCACCAGCAGGGCGGCGCCGGCCAGCGGCGTGAACGTGTCGGCGCCCACCACCCGCTGCAGCGGCGTAGCGCCCGAACCGCCCTCGACGATCGCGGTGATCACGCCCTCACCCACGCCGGCGCTCTTGCGCCCCTCGTCCAGTACCAGGATGCGTCTGGCGGTGCGCGCCTGCGCCGCGATGAAGGCGTCGTTGAGCGGCGCCAGCCAGCGCAGGTCGACAACGCGCACCTGCCAGCCTTGCTCCTCGCCGATCGTGCGCGCCGCGCGCAAGGCCATCGGCACGCCATTGCCGAAGGTGAAGATCACCAGGTCATCGGCTTCCTCGTTGTATATGCGCCCCTCGCCAAGCGGCATCGCCCGGTCCGGCGCGGGATAGTCGAACTGCCACTGGCCGTCACCGGCCTCATGCAGATCCTTGGTCATGTACAGCGCGATCGGTTCAAGGAAGGCGCACACGCGGCCGTCCACCCTGGCCAGCGCCATCAGCGTGCGCAGCATCATCGCCGCATCGTCGCCGCGGCTGGCGCAGCCGACCACCAGGCCGGGAATGTCGCGCAGCGCGGTGATCGAGTTGTCGTTGTGGAAATGGCCGCCGAAGCCTTTCTGATAACCCAGCGATGCAATCCGCAGCACCATCGGGTTGCGGTACTGGTCGTTGGAGAAGAACTGCAGCGACGCCGCCTCGCCGCGGATCTGGTCGCAGGCGTTGTGGAAATACGCCAGGTACTGGATCTCCGGGATCGGCAGCATGCCCATGTTGGCGTACCCCTGGGCCAGGCCAAGGATCATCGTTTCGTCCAGCAGCGTGTTGAACACGCGGCTGCCCTTGAAGGTCTTGTTGAGGCCCTTGGTGACGGTGTACACGCCGCCCTTCTGCGCCACGTCCTCGCCGAACAGCAGCGCCTGCGGATACTTCGCCAGCAGGTCGTGCAGCGCCTGGTTGATCTGGATCGCCAGGTGCCGCGGGGGCAGTTTCTCCGGCAGCTTGTCGGCGCCGCCAAACACTGCCAGCCGCGTCTCGGCATAGTCCGCGCGCGTGGCCTCGGCCCGCACGGCTGCGGGCGTGTACGGCGCCAGCGGTTGCATGACGTCGGCGAGCGTGGTGAGTCGTGGCCGCGCGTCGGCATCCTCGGCGGCGGCGAAGCAGCGCCTGCGGGTGGCCTCGTACAGCTTCAGCAGTTCGTCCTTGCCGTACAGGCCGGACTCCAGCGCGATGGCGGCCGAGCGCAGCAGCGGATCGCTCGCCTCCACCGCGAACAGCTCCTCGATGCTGCGCCACTCGATCTCGAAGTCGGTGCCGGCATGGCCCATCACGCGGGTGGTCTTGAGATGCAGGAAAGTCGGGCGGCGCGTGCCGCGGCAATGCTCCACCGCGCGCTGTACCTGCGCGTAGCCCTCGGCCAGGTCGAGGCCGTCGGCAAAGAAGTAATCCAGATCCGCGCGATGCCGGTAATTGTTGGCGATCCAGCCGCTGGGGGTCTTCACCGAGATGCCGATACCGTTGTCCTCGCACACGAACAGCACCGGCGCCGGCAGCTGCTGGTACGCGGTCCAGCCCGCCGTGTTGAACGCGGTCTGCGCGCTGGCATGGTTGCTGGAGGCGTCGCCGAACGAGCAGATGGTGATGCTGTCGGCGGGAATCGGCAGCGTGTGGCCGATGCGCCGGGCCTGCTCGATCGCCACCGCGGTGCCCAGCGCCTTGGGCAGGTGCGAGGCGATCGTCGAGGTCTGCGGCAGCACCCACAGCGGTTTGCTGCCCCACACCTTGTGGCGGCCGCCGGAGGCCGGGTCATCTTTGCTGGCGGCGAACGACAGCGCCGAGTCGACCACCGGATCGCGCGGTTTTCCATCGGTGCCGGGAAGCTTGCGGAAGCGCTCGGCCATGAAGCCGCCGGAGCGGTAGTGCAGGAACGCCGGATCGGTATGGCGGGTCAGCCGCGCCACCATCGCATTGCCCTCATGGCCGCTGGAGCCGATGGTGTAGAACACCTTGTTCTGCACGCGCAGCACGCGCGCCATCAGGTCGAGATGGCGCGAGATCAGCTGCGATTCGAGCAGCTCGCGAAAGCCGCGCGCATCCAGCGCGCTGCCCGGCAGGACCGGGGCATCGTCCTGCGGTGCGACGCGCACGTCGCCCTGCCACAGCTGCACGAACTCGGTGAAGTTCTGGTCGACAATCTCGGCGCGGTTGAAGCCCTTGTGGCGGGCGCTGATGGCAAACGGGATGGACATGGCATTACCAGTCAAATGGAATATGGGGATCTACAGGTAGGAGCGCACCCTGTGCGCGAATGCTTTTCCGCACGACCGCCAAACGCATTCGCGCACAGGGTCCGCTCCTACACGAATCGTTGCAGCATCGGCATGCCGCCAGATTGCATCTGCGCGTACAGCACCCGAAGCAACGCCGCGCGCTGATGATCCTTGGGTCGTCCGAAACATGCCAGCACCCGGATCTGCTCGGCGATCGACGGCACCGGCACGCGCAGGCCCGCCAGCTCGACGTGGACGGTCTCGCGGACGTGCAGCGGCTGCCAGCCATCGGCGCCGAACACTTCCAGCCCACCCATCAGCTCCACCGGCAAGCCGGGAAAGCGGTAACGCGCAAAGCGCGAGCGGAAGCGGTCGCCATCGGCGGGCACATGGGCGGCGTCGCAGCGGTCGGCCCAGAGCGCGGCCAGGGTGTCGGCATCGGCGCGGGAAACCAGCACATCGACGTCGGCCACGCCCACTTCAGCACCCAGCAGCCGAGCCCCGGCACTGCCGATGAGGCACCACGGCTCGGCACAGTGCACGTGCAGTTCCGGCACCAGCTCGGTGAGCGCGACGAACAGTGCGGGCGGGACATGGCTCATGCGTCGAAATTGGCGCGCAGGATCAGGCGTTTGGTTTCGAAGCGGATGCAGGCGACGTGCACGGTTGGGCTCCTGAAAGCCCCTCTCCCGCCGGGAGAGGGGTGGGGGTGAGGGTTCGGTTGACGCGAAACGCTACGCCCGTACCCTCATCCGCCCTTCGGGCACCTTCTCCCAAAGGGAGAAGGAACAAAGGTCAGAACGCGTTGATGCCGGTCAGCTCGCGCCCCACCACCAGCTGGTGCACGGTCTCGGTGCCCTCGTAGGTGATCACCGATTCGAGGTTCAGCGCGTGGCGGATCGCGCCGTGCTCGGTGGTGATGCCGGCGCCGCCCAGCACGTCACGGCACTCGCGCGCGATGTCGATGGCCATGCGCACGTTGTTCCACTTGGCCAGGCTCACCTGGGTCGGCTGCAGCTTGCCGGCGTCCTTCAGTCGGCCGAGCTGCAGCGACAGCAGCTGCGCCGTGGTGATGCGCCGGGCCATGTCGGCCAGCTTCAGCTGGATCGCCTGGTTGGCCGACAGCGGGCGGCCGAAGATGATGCGGCCGGCGGTGTAGTCGAGCGCTTCCTTCAGGCACGCCTGCGCAGCGCCGATCGGCCCCCAGGTGATGCCGTAGCGCGCCTGGTTGAGACAGCCCAGGGGACCCTTCAGTCCCTTCACGTTGGGCAGGCGGTTGGCATCGGGCACGCGCACGCCGTCGAAGAACAGCGCGCTGGTGACCGAGGCGCGCAGGCTCATCTTCTTGTGGATTTCCTGTGCCTTGAAGCCGGCGGTGCCAGTGGGGACGATGAAGCCCTGGATGCCGTCCTCGGTCATCGCCCACACGATCGCGATATGCGCCAGGTTGCCGTTGGTGATCCACATCTTGGCGCCGTTGATGACCCAGTCGCCGCCGTCGCGCTTCGCATGCGTCTTCATGTTGGCCGGATCGGAGCCGCCGTGCGGCTCGGTCAGGCCGAAGCAGCCGATGATTTCGCCGGCGGCCATGCCGGGCAGGTACTGGCGCTTCTGCTCCTCGCTGCCGTAGGCGAAAATCGGGTACATGCACAGCGAGCTCTGCACCGAGGCGAAGCTGCGCAGGCCCGAATCGCCGCGTTCCAGCTCCTGGCAGATCAGGCCGTAGCTGACCGCGTTCATGCCGGCGCCGCCGTAGGCCTCGGGAATGGTCGAACCGAGCAGGCCGAGGCTGGCGATCTCCGGAATCAGCTCCTGCGGAAAGCGGCCCTGCTCGAAGCAGTCGCCGATGATCGGCAGCACCTTCTCGTCGACGAAGCGGCCGACGGTGTCCTGCACCATGCGCTCTTCGTCGGTGAGCAGCGAGCGGACGTCGTACAGATCGAGCGGGTCGAGACGGGCAGCCATGCGGGAGTTCCGTGGTGGTCGGGAAATCCCGGCATTGTAGCGGGCGCTGTCGGCAGCGGTCACCGCGATGGCCAGACACAACCGGCGCCAGGCCGGACGCCCGGCGGCCGTCTGTGGGACGATAGTCTGCCCCGCGGCCGTGCCGGCTTCGCCTGCTTCCCCTGTTGGAAACCCCATGCGCAAAGGTGTATTGCTGGGCTTCGCCTGCTACGCGGCCTTCTCGATCAGCGACGCCTTCGTGAAGTCGCTGCACGGTTCGCTGCCCGCCTACGAGGCGGTGTTTTTTGGCGCGACGCTGGGCCTGGCCGCGCTGCCCTTCATCAAGGGCAGGCACGCGCGCTGGCGCGACGTGGTGGTAGCGAAGCGCCCGGGCCTGTGGTGGCTGCGTGCGATCGCCGGAGCCATTTGCAGCATCGCCGCCGTGATCGCCTTCACCGCGTTGCCGATGGCCGAGGTGTTTGCGCTGATCTTCCTGATGCCGATCTTCGTGACGCTGCTGTCGGTGGTATTTCTGAAGGAACACGTCGGCTGGCGGCGCTGGTCGGCGGTATGCATCGGCTTCGCGGGCGTGCTGGTGGTGCTGCGTCCGGGCTTCCGCCAGCTGGGCATCGGTCATCTGGCGGCGATCATCTGCGGTCTGTCAGGCGCCGTCTCGGTGGTGGCCCTGCGCATGGCCGGCCCGCACGAAAAACGCATCAGCCTGTACGGTGCCAGCGTGGTCGGGCCGCTGCTGCTCGGCGGCCTGCTGATGCTGCCGCAGTTCAGCTGGCCCGACCTGCACCAGTGGGGCCTGCTGGCCGGCTACG
>JAJXTX010000372.1 GCA_021783385.1 Pseudomonadota bacterium | reverse complement strand
CGCCCACGATCTGCCGCCCGAGCAGATCCTCCGCGCGATACAGCGCCACGATCTGCGCGCTGGTCTTGCGTTCGCCGTAGGGCCCGAAATCCGCCCACACCTTCCACGCCGGCTTGCGCGCCTCGGGAAACGGTTCCACCCGCGTCACCGTGCCGGCCACTATCAGCACCTTCTCGAAATCGGCCCAACTTATTTCCGCCGCCTTGGTTTCGGTCATCCTTCCAGCCTCGTCTTCAACCAGTCTCGGCCCTGCTGCCACCAGTAGCTCGCCTGCGCGCCCAGATAGCCGAACGGCCGGTACGTGCTGGCCAGGCCGTAGTCGGCAAATTGCTTCCAGCGATCGTCACCCGCGGCGATCGCCGCGGCCAGCAGCTCGCCGGCCACGCTGGTGGGCGCCAGGCCGTGGCCACCGAACGCCTGCGCCCACCACAGCCCGTCGGCGCTGCCACCCACCTGCGGCATCTGATGCCGCGCATAGCTCATCAGCCCCGACCACGCGTAGTCCACCTTGACGCCTTTCAATGACGGAAATACCCGCAGCAGATCCTGCGTAAGCAGCCGCTGCACCGCCTGCGGCGAACGGTTGCGCACCGAGATGCGGCCACCCCACAGCAGCCGCGTATCCGGCAGCGCACGGTAGTAGTCGAACGCGAAGCGGCTGTCGTAGACCGCCGCACGCGTATGCAGGCATTGATCCAGGCGCGCACCCAGCGGCTCGGTCACCATCACGTAGGTGGCGATCGGCAGGATCGCGCGATCGATCGATCGCTGCAGCCCGGCGAGGTAGCCGCCGCAGGCCAGCACCACCTGATCGGCCAGCAGCTCGCCCTGCCCCGTGCGCACGCGCCACTGTGGCCCCGCGCGCGTCAGACCGGTCACGCCGCTGTGCTCATGCACGCGCACGCCCTGCCCGGCCGCCGCGGCCGCGAGGCCGAGCGCATAGTTGAGCGGATGCAGATGCAGCGCGTCACGTTCGTACAGGCCGTCGTGGTAGCGCCCGCTGCGCACGCGCTCGCGCAGTTCCTGCTGCGGCAGCCATTGCCACTGCACGCCGTAGTGCTCCGCCAGCAGCTGCTGGCGCCGGCGCAGCACGGCCGGGTCGCGGAACCAGTTGGCCCAGATCACGCCCTCGTCGACGACGTCGCAGTCGATCGCGTAGTCGGCGACACGCCGGCGGATGCGCTGCACCGCCTCGGTGGTGAGGTCGAACATCGCACGCGCGCGCGCCTCGCCGCGTTGCGTCAGCAGCGCCTGCTCGCCCAGCGAGTAGCCGGCAAAGACGAAGCCGCCGTTGCGGCCGGAGGCACCGAAGCCGATCTGCTCGCGCTCCAGCAGCACCACCTCGCGCACGCCACGCTCGGCCAGGCCCAGCGCCGTGTTGAGGCCCGCATAGCCGCCGCCGATGATCGCCACGCGCGCATGCGCGCTGCCCTGCAGCGGCGCATAGGGCGCATACGGCCTGGCGGTGGCGCGGTAATAGGACGGGGCCAGCGGCGACTTCATGGCGGCAGCGACACCTCGGTGCGGACGCGGAAGCGGCGAGCATAGCGCAGCGCGCGGGTGCCGCTTCCGCCGGGCTACTCCACCAGGCTCACGCCGAGCGGACGCTGATTGCTGCGACCATGCTCGTCGCCCACCCGCGCCGTGTAGCTGCCTGCGGCCGGTGGCTGCCAGTAAAGCGCCTGGCCCGGCGCACTGTGGCCGATATAGGCGTCGTTGACGAACCAGTACAGCGCATGCACATCGGCATCGGTAGTGGCGGTGCAGGCGATCCGCTCGCGCCCCAGCTGCGCCAGCCGCAGCGCATAGGTGCCGCCATGCAGCGGCGAGGTGATCTGCGGCGGATCGCCGACGAGCGTGCCGGTTTTCCAGTACACCGGCAGGCGGTCGGGCTGCGCGCTGCTGGTCTCGTCCGGACGCCGATTCTTGCGCAGCATGTCCATCACCATGAAGCTGGCTTCGTCGCTGAGCACCAACTTCACTGCCCCGGCGGCACAGACGGCATGCTGATGCCCGGGCGAACCGCGCTGCCCGCCGCGCACGCAAAAGCCCGACAGTCGCGCAACTGCCGGGGTTTAGGGAAAGTGAAGCCGCGCGCTAACGCCAACGGCGCAGCCACCGCGGCCTCAGAGCCGGCCGACGAACTCGCGCACGACCTCGGCCAGCTTCGGATCCTGCATCGCCATGTGCATGGTGGCGCGCACCAGGCCGGCCTTGTTGCCGCAGTCGAAGCGGGTGCCTTCGAACCGGTAGGCCAGCACCTTGCCCTGCTCCTTGAGCAGCGCGTCGATCGCATCGGTCAGCTGGATCTCGCCGCCGGCGCCCGGAATGGTCTGCTCCAGCAGCTGGAAGATCCGCCCCGGCAGCACGTAACGGCCGACCACGGCAAGGTTGGAGGGCGCCTCGGCCGGCTTGGGTTTCTCCACCATGTGGCGGATCCGCGCGCTGCGCCCGTCGATCGCCGTGGCGTCGACGATGCCGTACTTGTCGGTCTCGTTCGGCGGCACTTCCTCCACCGCGATCACGCCGGCCTGCTGGGCTTCGGCGAGTTCGGCCATCTGCCGCAGCGCGCCCTTGCC
>JAJXTX010000371.1 GCA_021783385.1 Pseudomonadota bacterium | reverse complement strand
TCCAGTCAGCACCAGGGCGGCCAGCACCGCCGTTTGCAGGGACTTGCGCACGGTTCTTCCTCGCGGGTCTTAAAGATCCAAGCCTAGCTGTGTGCGGCGCGGCGGGACTGTGCTTAAAGGCATGGGTCTGGCCGTAAGTTCCCGGGCGTCAGCGGCGCTGTCGGCTGCGATCAGTGCATGATCGTCAATCCGGGTTGCGCATCGATCGCAGGGGCCACGCGTTCCAGCCATTGTTCGAAGGCCAGCACAAAGCGCTGCAGCGCCTGTCCTGTAGTGGTGTCGCCCTGTGCGGCGTTGTCGTCGAGGCGGTCGGCGGCGTTGGCGATGAACAGGGTCGGCGTGGGCATCACCAGTGCGCCGCAGGTGTGCAGCACCTGGCGCAGCGATGCCTGCGCCAGGCGCGTGCCCCACGGGCCCGCACTGGCACCGAGCACGGCGACGGGCTTTTCCAGCAGCACCTCGCCCTGGGGAGATTCGCGCGAGAGCCAGTCCAGGGCATTCTTGAGCACCCCCGGCATGGCATGGTTGTATTCGGGCGTGGCGACGATCAGGCCATCGGCGGCTGCGATCGAGGCGCGCAGCGAGCGCACGCCAGCGGGGCCATCGGGTTCGCGTTGTTCCAGATCCTCGTCGAACATCGGTACGGCAGCCAGCCCGTCGCAGACGTCCAGATGCAGCGTCGCCGGCGCGTGTGCCGCGGCCATGCGCAGCAGCCGCCGGTTCCACGAGTCACGGCGCAGGCTGCCTGCCAGGCACAGCACGTGGCGGACGGGAGGAGTGTCGGGGATGGTCATGGTTGTCTCCGGGAACAGGGTAATCAGGGTTCGATCAGCAGCCGCGACGCGCAGGCGATCAACAGGAAGCCCATCACGATGTCGAAGCCGCGACGGATCAGCGGCTGGACCAGCCAGCGGGCGAGCCATGCACCCAGCGCGGCCCACAGCAGCAGGGACAGAGCAGGAATCAGCGCGAACAAACCGGCCAGCGGAAGGTAGTCGCGCAGGGTCGCTGCAGGTAGCGCCGCCAGTACGGTCAGCACCATCACCCAGCTTTTCGGGTTGAGGAATTGGAAGCCGATCAGGCCCAGCGTGCCGGCAGGCAAGGGTGGTGCCGACGATGTGGCGCTGGAATGTCGCGGCGCGATGCCGCCAGCGCACAGCGACATTCCGAGCCATGCCAGGTACAGCGAGCCTATGACGCCGATCCATGGTTTCAGCGTCGGGTGCGCCGCGAATACCGCGCCAGTACCGAGTGCCATCAGTGCGAGCAGCAGCAGGCCGCCGAGCACGATGCCGGCGACGGCCGGCACCGCTCCGCGAATGCCCGCGTGCCTTGCGGCATGCAGCACTACAAGATTGTTCGGGCCGGGCGTGATCGCGGCGATGCACAGCAGGCCACACAGTGTGATCAGGCGATCCATTGGGGGTACCTCCTGCGGGAATGGTCGAACCAGGTGCATGATCCGATGGATGAATGGTCTGCGCGGCGCGACCTATGGTCTAGAATTCAGACCATGAACGAACTGCCGATGAACGCACTGCGCGCCTTTGCCATGGTCTACGCTCATGGCGGCGTGCGTGCTGCAGCGCGTGAGCTGGGCGTGGCTCACTCCTCGGTGAGCCGGCATCTGGCTGAACTGGATCGTTGGATCGGCGTCCCGCTGTTGCGTGCCGCGGCCGGTCGCGGGGCAGTTGCCTTCACTCCGCAGGGCGAGGCGCTGGGTCGCGCCACGCTGGCCGGGTTGCGTACGATCGAACAGGCGGTGGCGGCGTTGCGCGAGACCCGCCCCGCCCATGCGGTGACGTTGTCCACATCGCCGTCATTCGCGATCCACTGGTTGTTGCCGCGGCTGCCGGCACTCGAGAAGGCGCATCCGAAGATCGAGCTGTCGGTGCAGGTGGAGCAGCGGCTGGATGCGCTGGACGACGGCCGCATCGATCTGGCGATCCGCATGGGCGAGGGACCGTGGCGGGAGCTGCATGCCGAGCCGTTGATGGACGATGCGCTGTATCCGGTGATGAGCCCCGTGCTGTGGCAGGCATCCGGGCGTCCGTCGAAGCCGGCGCAACTGGCTGGATTGCGCCTGCTGCACGACCGCGATCCGCAGGCGGTGTGGGAGCTGTGGCGGCAGGTGCATGGGCCGGCGAAACTGGCACTTCAGGGGGGCGCGCGCTATACCTCGTCCGATCTGGTGTTGCGTGCGGCGATTCAGGGGCAGGGCGTGGCGCTGGCACGCCACCGGCTGGCGGTGGACGACGTGGCAAATGGCAGCCTCGTCCGTCCGTTCGGTGAACTCAGCGTGCCATTGGGGCCGTCCTACTGGATCGTGCGGCCACCGGCGAAGCCGCGCCCGGCAGTAGCCGCGGTGATCGACTGGCTGCACTGGCAGGCGGCCGACAGCAGTGCGGCCGGCAGTCTGATACTCGGGCGCTGAGCCCACGGATCAGCCGTTTGCCAGCGCGCCTTCGACAAACTGTCGCAGTTGTGCCGCATTCAATGCGCCGGACTGGCGGGCGATCTCGCGCCCCTGGCGCAGCAGCACCAGCGTCGGGATGCTGCGGATGTTGAAGCGCTGCGCCAGCTGCGGCTG
>JAJXTX010000061.1 GCA_021783385.1 Pseudomonadota bacterium | reverse complement strand
GCTTTGCCGTCGGCGCCGCGTTGCTGACCCGCGACGGCCGCCAGTTCGGCGGCTGCAACGTGGAGAACGCCGCCTACGGCCTGTGCCACTGCGCCGAGCGCACCGCGCTGTGCAGTGCCATCGCCGCAGGCTGCCGGCCCGGCGATTTCGCCGCGCTGGCGGTGCTCGCCGACACGCCTGACCCGGTCAGTCCCTGCGGCGCCTGCCGCCAGGTGCTGGCCGAACTGTGCGACGGCGCGATGCCGGTGCTGCTGGGCAACCTGCGCGGCGACCTGCGGCCGACCACCGTGGCGGCACTGCTGCCTGACGCGTTCACGCTGTCGCCGGCGGCGTGAGCAGGATGGCGGCCGGTTCGCGCGATCGCGGCACGCCAGCTAGCATGAACGCCTCTGCCCGACAGCCCGAGCGCTCGATGCCACCCGCCCTTGCCCTGCTGCAGCAACGCCATTCGACACCCTCGCGCCAGCTCGGCGAGCCGGCGCCGGACGAGGCCACGCTGCAGGCGCTGCTCGAAGCCGCCATCCGCGTCCCCGACCACGGCAAGCTGGTGCCGTTCCGGCTGATCCGCTTGCAGGGCGCAGCGAAGCTGCACTTCGGCGAGCAACTGGCCACACTGGCGATCCGGCGCCATCCGCAGCTGTCCGAGGCCAAGCGCGAGAAGGAACGCCTGCGCTACACCTTCGCCCCGCTGGTGCTGGTGGTGGTGGCGCGACTCGACGCCGATAGCAGCGTACCGGCGGTCGAACAGCAGCTCAGCGCCGGCTGCGTGGCGCACAACCTGCTGCTGGGCGCCCACGCGCTGGGCTTCGGCGCGCAGTGGCTGACCGGCTGGGCCGCCTACGACCGTGAGGTGGCAGCCATCCTCGGGCTGGCCGCGCACGAACAGGTGACCGGCTTCGTCCACCTCGGCACGCCGCAGATCGAGGTACCCGACCGCGACCGCCCCGCGCTGACCGACCTGCTCAGCACGTGGCTGCCGTGAGCGCGACGGCGGACGGACGTCCAGCCGTCCATCTCGTCGACGGCAGCCTGTATGTGTTCCGCGCCTGGCACTCGATGCCGGACGAGTTTTTCGATACGGATGGGCACCCGGTCAACGCGGTGCTCGGCTATGCCCGCTTCCTGTGCGAGCTGCTGGAGCGTGCCCAGCCCGAGCACATCGCGGTGGCGTTCGACGCCTCGCTGACCAGCTCGTTCCGCAACGCGATCTATCCGGCCTACAAGGCCAACCGCGAGCTGCCGCCGGCGGATCTGGAGCGCCAGTTCGTGCAGTGCCGCGCGCTCACCGAGGCGCTCGGCATCCACCTGATGATCGACCACGACTACGAAGCTGACGACCTCATCGGCAGCACCGTGTGGAATCTGCGCGCGCTGGGCTGGCGCAGCGTGATCGTCTCCGCCGACAAGGATTTCGGCCAGCTGCTGGGCGAGCACGACGAGCAGTGGGACTACGCCCGCGGCCTGCGCTGGGGCCCGGCCGGCGTGTACGAGAAGATCGGCGTGCACCCGCACCAGGTGGCCGACTACCTGGCGCTGTGCGGCGACGCGGTGGACAACATTCCCGGCGTGCCCGGCGTCGGCGCCAAGACCGCCGCCGCCCTGCTGGCGCATTTCGGCAGCCTGGACACGCTGCTGGATCGCATCGACGAAGTGGCGTTTCTGCGCCTGCGCGGTGCCGCCAGCTGCGCCGCGAAACTGCGCGAGCACGCCGAACAGGCGCGGCTGTACCGGCGTCTGACCCGGATCGCACTGGATGCACCGGGCGCCACCAGCGTCGATGCACTGCGCCGTCGACGCAGCGAGACCGCACCGCTCGACCGCCTGTGCGAGCAGCTCGACCTGGGCGCCTTCACGCGCAGCCGGCTGCACGCCCTGCTGCGCTGAGCTGCCGTCCTGCCGCAGGCCTTGCCGCGGGCACGGTTGTCGCTGCACGGCATACCGGTCACCATGCCGCCACTGTCCTCTTGTCCATGACCCATGAACCAGCACGCCAGCCGCATTCCCGTCGATGCCGACGCGCCCGTGGAAACCCTGCATGAAGGCCGCTGGCTGAGCCTGCGCAAGCGCGGCCGCTGGGAATACGCCGAGCGCAACAATCCCGGCGGCGCGGTGATCATCCTGGCGCTGACGCCGGAGGACAACATCCTGTTTGTCGAGCAATACCGCGTGTCGATCCTGCAGAACACCATCGAAATGCCGGCCGGACTGGTCGGCGACCTGCACGACCAGCCCGACGAGAGCGCGCTGCTGGCCGCCCAGCGCGAGCTGGAAGAGGAAACCGGCTACCGCTGCCGGCAGGTGGAGTTCGTCCATCGCGGACCTTCGTCATCCGGCATGAGCACCGAGATGATCACCTTCGTGCGCGCCCGCGACCTGCAGAAAGTCGGTCCCGGCGGCGGCGACGAGACCGAGAACATCATCGTGCACGAGGTGCCGCGCCGCAGCGCCGGCGCGTGGCTGTTCGCGCGCGCCGCGGAGGGCTATTCGATCGACCCGAAGCTGTTCGCCGGGCTGTGGTTCATCGAGCACGACAGCGCGCTGCCGCGCTGAGGGTGCTCAGTCGGTGCGGCGCCGATACAGCCGCAGGCGCCAGCTGGCGAGGCCGATACCCAGCAGCGTCAGCGCCAGCCAGGCCGCCATCGCCGTATTGTCGTTGCCCACCGACAGCACCGCGGCTACCGCACCCACTGCGAGCACACCCAGCGCCAGCGCCAGCAGCCCATCGCGACGGCGGTGGGTGGAGATCAGCAGAAACGCACCGAGCGCGGCCAGCAGCACCGCCAGGACCTGCTTGGCCAGCACAAACTGTGGCGGCACCGGCAGATCCGGAAACATGTCGTACAGCGAGACGTCGCCGATATCCACGTGATAGCCCTTGCCGTCGCCGGCATCGGTGGCCGGCACCAGCCGGTCGCCGTCGATGCGCGCCACCACGGTCACCTGCCGCAGCGGCACTTCGTTCCAGCTCACCCGCACATCGCCCAGCTGCGGGTGGCCGGGCTGCGCGCTGGTCACGAGATAGTCCTGGTAGCGGCTGAAACTGGCCGCAAGATTTTGTGGCAGCGCCTGCAGATCCGGTGTGACCACCGCCACACCGGGCAACGCGTGCAGCAGCGGCAGCGACAGCTTGAAGCCGCCGATCTGCACCAGCCCGGCAACGAATTTCTCGCTGCTCAGCGGAAACGCGCCCGGGTTGGCGTGCCCGGCCGGCTGCTCGAAATGGCTGGCATCCAGCGGGTGATCGACCCAGTCCTGCTCGTAGTGCACGCTGCGGCCGATGCGCACCTCGCGCCACTGGAACATCTCCACGTGGCGCACCAGGATCGGCGCGTTGACGCGCAGGTTGAACTGCGGGTCTTGCGGCGCCTCGAGCACTGTGGGCGTGCCCACGATGCGCGCCATCGAGCCGTGCTGGCCAGGCTGCGGCTGCGCGTTGCCAGCCAGCTCGATGGTCTCGCCGCCGTGGCGCGCGGCGGCCGCGCGGAAGTTGAACTGGCTGCGCGCCGTGATCGCCACCAGTCCCACGGCGGCAAACATCAGCAGCGCACCGAATGCGCGCACCGCCATGCGGCGCAGCGACGCCCAGTGTTCCTGCTTCATGGCGTCGCCCCGGCAGCCGCAGCATGCCGGGCGCGCCGGCCGTGGCCGGAACCGGCACGGCGCGCGTTGACGGAGATCGGGGACCGTTCCATGCGCGTCTACTGCACCTTGCCAAGACCCGATGGATGCCGCGGATCGCTGGCGGCATCGAGCCGGTTGCTGGCGCGATTCCAGGTAACCACGTTCATGAAGCCCCACGGCTCCTTCGAGCCCCACGGATCACCGAGGCGAAAGTGATAACCCATCTTGCCCAGCTCGGCGGTGGTGGCCGCGTCGAACGTATCCGGTTCGACGAAGATCACGTCCGGCAGGTACTGGTGGTGATAGCGCTTGTCGGCCACGATCTGCTGCGCGCTCTGGCCGTCGATGAAATGCAGGATGCCTTCCAGCACCTGGGTGATGATGGTCGAGCCGCCGGGCGAGCCGATCACTGCGGTACGGTTTGCGCCGATCACGATGCTCGGCGTCATCGACGACAGCATGCGCTTGCCTGGCGCCGGCGCGTTCGCCACGCTGCCGAGCAGACCGTAGACATTGGGCTGGTTTGGCACCAGCGCGAAGTCGTCCATCTCGTCGTTCAGCAGCACGCCGGTGCCGGCGGCGACAAAGGTGGAACCCAGCGTGTAGTTCACGGTGGAGGTGACCGAAGCCATGTTGCCGTCGGCGTCGATGATCGAGAAATGCGTGGTGTGCATGCCCGGCTGGGCGGCCTCGGCGGCCGGCAGCATCGACGACGGCGTGGCCCGGTCGGCCAGGATGCTCTGGCGCAGGCCGTCGGCGTAGTACGGCGAGAGCAGCATCTGCAGCGGCATCTTCACGAAATCCGGGTCACCCAGATAATCGTTGTGATCGCGGAACGCGCGGCGCATCGCCTCCACGATGTAGTGCACGCGGTGCGCCTGATCGAGTTTGCCCAGGTCGTAGCCGGACAGGATGTTGAGGATCTCCGCGATCGCCACGCCGCCGGAGGACGGCGGCGGTGCGGTGATGATGCGGTAGCCGCGATAGTTCACGATGATCGGCGCGCGCTCCTTCGCGCGGTAGCTGGCCAGGTCGGCCATGCTCCAGTTGCCGCCGGCGGCATCCACCGCGGCAACCAGCTTTTTCGCCGTGGCGCCGCGATAGAAATCGGCGTCGCCGTGTGCCGCCAGCAGTTCCAGCGTGCGCGCCTGGTCCGGATCGCGCCAGATCGCTCCGGCGACCGGCGGCGCACCGGCGGGCAGGTATTTGGCGGCCGAGGCTGGCCAGCGCCGCAGGTTTTTCTGCTCTTCGGCAATCGCGTCGCGCAGCCGCGCATCCGGCTTGAAACCGTCGCGGGCAATGCGGATCGCCGGCGCCAGCGACTCGCGCAGCGGCAGCTTGCCGTAGCGCCGGGCGATCAGCGCCAGCCCGGCCGGTTCGCCGGGAATGCCGGCCGACAGCGGTCCCTTCAGCGCCGTGTCGCGGTTGGGGCTGCCGTCCGGATTGAGGTAGTCCTTGCTGTTGACCGCGGCAGGCGCCGTCTCGCGCGCGTCGATGAACACGTCGCGGCCGTCCTTCGCCCGATGCAGCACGGCCATGAAGCCGCCGCCCAGGCCCGAGCTTTCCGGCTCCACCACCGACAGCGCCGCCGCCACCGCCACTGCGGCATCGAAGGCATTGCCGCCCCTGGCCAGCACTTCCAGGCCGGCATCGGTGGCCAGGAAGTTGGCGCTGGCAATTGCCGCATGCCCTGGCCGCTGCGCCAGCGAGGCCGGCGCGCTGCTTGGCGCGGCATCTGCGGCGCACACCGCGCTGCCCACCATCAGCAGCAGGCCCAACGCCAGCACCGGCAGGCTCAGCGGCGCCCGGCGCGAGGCCGACGCGCGACCATGCAGTGAAAAACTCATGCGGCGGATTTCCTGGCCATCAGATGGCGGTACTTGAGATCGAGCTGCGCCGGCGACTCGGCGTTTTCGGGATCGCTGATGATGCACTCGACCGGGCACACCACCACGCATTGCGGTTCGTCGTGATGGCCGACGCATTCGGTGCACAGCGCCGGGTCGATCACGTAGAAGTCCTCACCCAGCGAAATCGCCTGATTCGGGCAGGCCGGTTCGCAGACGTCGCAGTTGACGCAGGTATCGAGGATCTTCAGGGACATGGGCCGGATATTACATGCTGAGCGAAGCACCGGACACGCGCCCGGCGCCAGCGTGTCCGGCAGGCCTGCGCACCGGACACGGCAATCCGCCGGCTGATTCCCCTGCCGACCGCTTGCCCCGGCGGGGAGCGGCGGTCGGCTGCAACGGTGCCGCCGTTTACATCTGGACGAAGTGGAACGTGGCGCCGGTCGGCTTCAGCGCATCGGCCACGCGCTGCTCATCCGCCTTGTCGCCGATGAAGACGATGATCACGTCCTTGAACGAGCCGGGCTTGGCGTCCTTGAACGCTGCCACCACCAGGTCGGCAGTCATGCTCGAGACCGGGCCGGCGAAGGCCAGCAGGTTGCCCGGCAGCACGCCGCGGGCCACGGTGTCCTGCACACTCTGCAGCTGGCGGTCGTTCTGTGCCTTGGCCTCGTCGGTATCGCCGGCCGTCACCAGATAGGCGTACGGCTGGCTCGCCTGCATGCCCTGCAGGTTGTTCTGCACCAGCTGGCCAAGGTAGGCGTTCCACGCCTTGGTATCGGTCGGGCTGGTCGGCTTGGTCAGCTGCTGCGTGGCCTGCTGGCTGGCCTGCTGGTCGGCCTCCTTCTTGCCGCAGCCACTCAGGGCGAGCGCGGCGGTCAGGGCGAGGGCAGCGATGAGGACGATCTTACGCATGGTGGTCACCTTCGGTTTCGG
Source organism: Pseudomonadota bacterium (assembly GCA_021783385.1). Taxonomy (GTDB): domain Bacteria; phylum Pseudomonadota; class Gammaproteobacteria; order Xanthomonadales; family Rhodanobacteraceae; genus Rhodanobacter. The sequence goes on along the minus strand of JAJXTX010000061.1, from coordinate 5,314 downwards.
GTTGCTTGTGGGAGCCGGGCCGGCTCTTCTGCCAGCGCTGCCGCATGGCCTGCTGCACCGCCGGATGCACGAAACCGGAGATATCGCCGCCCAGGCGGCCGATCTCGCGCACCAGCGAGGAAGAGATGAAACTGTATTGTTCCGCCGGCGTCAGGAACAGCGTCTCCGCCTGCGGAATCAGATGGCGGTTCATGCTGGCCAGCTGGAACTCGTATTCGAAATCCGACACGGCGCGCAGCCCGCGGATGATCACGCCGGCGCCGATCTCCTCGACAAAGCTGGCCAGCAGGCAATCGAAGCCGCGCACTTCCACATTCGGCAGGTCGGCCAGCGCCAGCCGCGCCAGCGCGATCCGCTCGCCGATGCCGAAGCCCGGCGCCTTGCTGGAGCTGTCGGCCACCGCCACGATCACCCGCTCGAACAGCGGCGCGGCGCGCGTCACCAGGTCGGCATGGCCGTTGGTGATCGGGTCGAAGGTGCCGGGATAGACGGCCAGGCGCGGATTGCCCAAGGGTTTGCTCACGGGTCGAAGCGGCAGTGAAAGTGGGCGTAGCTTAGCGGAAGCTCAGGCGCGCTGCGCCAGCGCGGCGGCATTCCCGGGGGCACGTCGGTACAGCGCATGGCGCACCTCGCCGGCGTGGCCCTCGCGCTGCAGCTGCCAGCCCGGCGGCAGCTGCAGCGCGAGGGCGCGCGGCGATTCCACGTACACCCACGCGCGCGCCGCTAGCCAGCCGCCCTGCTCCAGCTGCCGCGCCAGCGTCGCCCACAGTTCCAGCGCGAACGGCGGGTCGATGAACACCACATCGTGCGGCTGCGGCGCGCCCTGCAGGAACTGCCCGGCCTCGACCGCGGCAACCTGGCCGGCACTCAGCTTGAGCCGCAGCAGGTTGTCGCGCAGCGCCTGCGCCGCGCGCGCATCGCGCTCGACAAACTGCACGCTGGCCGCGCCGCGCGACAGCGCCTCGATGCCGAGCGCGCCGGTACCGGCACACAGGTCCAGGCAGCGAGCCCCGGCGATCATCGGCGCCAGCCAGTTGAACAGCGTCTCGCGCACGCGCTCGGGGGTCGGGCGCAGACCTGGCAGCTCGGGCACCTGCAGGCGCGAGTTGCGCAGGCTGCCGCCGATGATGCGGATGCGCCCGGGTGCGACGCCGCGGCCGCGGTTCACGGCGGCGCGTCCTCAGCGGGCCGTACAGGTTGGAGTGTTAGCATGCCGCTCATTGTCTTTGAATCACCCGCGCAATGCTCAAGTTCTGGAAGAAAAAGCCCGCCGAGACGCCGCCGCCGGCCGACCCCGTCCAGCCGCCGATCGCGGATGCCACACCGCTGACCGCGAGCGAACCGGCTCCCGGGACCGCCGCGATCGAAGCCGAGCTGTCGTCCACTGCATCCGCACCGGCCAAACGCAGCTGGCGCGAGCGGCTCTCCGGCAACGCGTTCTCGCGCGGTCTCACGGCGTTGTTCGTGCGTCATCCGAAGCTCGACGACGAGCTGCTCGACGAACTGGAAACCACCCTGATCGGCGCCGACGTGGGCGTGGAGGCCAGCAGCGAGCTGGTCGAGCAGCTGCGCAAGCGCATGCACAAGCGCGAGTTCGCCGACGCTCCGGCGCTGCTGGCCGCGCTGCGCGAGGCGCTGGTGGCGCTGCTGCGGCCGGTCGAGCAGCCGCTGGACATGCGCGGCCGGCGCCCGTTCGTGGTGCTGGTGGTCGGCATCAACGGCGCCGGCAAGACCACCACCATCGGCAAACTGGCGCGGCGCTGGCGCGACGAACACCACGCGGTGATGCTGGCCGCCGGCGACACCTTCCGCGCCGCGGCGGTCGAACAGCTGAAAACCTGGGGCGCACGCAACGACGTGCCGGTGATCTCGCAGGGGCAGGATGCGGATGCCGCCAGCGTGATCTTCGACGCGCTGCAGGCGGCGCGTTCGCGCGGCACCGACGTGCTGATCGCCGACACCGCCGGCCGCCTGCACACCCAGGGCGGCCTGATGGACGAGCTGGGCAAGATCGCCCGCGTGCTGAAGAAGCTCGACCCCGACGCGCCGCACGAGGTGCTGATGGTGATCGATGGCACCACCGGCCAGAACGCGGTGAACCAGGTGCGCCAGTTCCGCCAGATCGTCGGCGTCACCGGCCTGGTGGTGACCAAGCTCGACGGCACCGCCAAGGGCGGCGTGGTGTTTGCGCTGGCGCGCGAGTTCGGCCTGCCGATCCGCTACGTGGGGCTGGGCGAAACCGCCACCGACCTGCGCGTGTTCGAGGCGCAGGCGTTTGTCGACGGCCTGCTGCCAGCCAGCCTCGGCCGTGCGGAGTCCGGCCATGACTGAACTTCCGCCGCGGCGAGGCTGAGCGATGCCGCATCGGCTGCGACGGCTACTGCTCGCGCTCGGCGGCCTGGTGCTGGCGCTGCTGCTGGCGGCGGCGCTGGCGGTCTACCTGCTGCTGCAGCCGGAGCGCTTCACCGCGATGCTGCAGGATCAGGCCCGCGCAGCCGGGCTGGAGCTGCACCTGGCCAGCCCGGCCAGCCCGAGCCTGTTCCCGCACCCGGCACTGGATCTGCGCGGCATCACGCTCAACGCGCAGGGCGCCAGCGCGCCGATCCTGCTGGCTGCGCGTGGCCGCCTCGCGCTGCCGTGGCGTACCCTGTTCGGCGGCCCCACGGTGATCTCGCAGCTGCAGATCGACGCGCCGCGGGTCGACCTGGACGCGCTGCAGGCGTGGCTGGGCGCGCTGCCGCCCACTCCGGCGGGCGCGCCGCCCAACATCCCGCGCATCGACACCGGCGTACGCATCACGCGCGGCAGCCTGGTGCGCGGCGACCAGATGCTGCTGGGCAACGTCACGCTGGAAGCCGGCAGCCTCGTCTCCGGCCAGCCGTTTCCGCTCAGCCTGTCGGCCACCACCGCGGCCGGCACGCCGCTGCAGCTGCGGCTTTCCGCCACGCCGCGCATCCAGGGCAACACGCTGCAACTGGACAACATCACGCTGCACCTGTCGCAGGGCACCGAACTGGTGCTGGCGCTGAGCGGCAACGCGCACTGGCACGGCGCCGCCGATGCCGCGGCCACCCTCGCCGGCAGGCTCGACCAGGCCGGCGGCGCGCAGTACGGCGTATCGCTGGCACTGACGCCGGCCGATCAAAGCAATCCGCTGCTGCTGGCACTGAAGCTGGACGGACCCGGCAACCATGTCGACCTGCGGCTGCCGCCGCTGGCACTGGCGCACTGGTGGGGCCAGCTTGGCAGCACGGCGCAGCCGCAGCTGAGCGTGCCGCCGGGCAGCGGCCATCTGGAAATCGCCCGCTTCGCCAGCGGCGGCGTGACCATCGAGGGGCTCACCGTGCAGGCCGGCAGCGACGTGCCTGCCGCCGCCAGCAGCGCCGCAGCGGCCACACCGGCCGCCAGCAAGCAACCATGACGGCGAGCGTGGCCAGCCGCCTGCTGCGCTGGTTCGACCGGCACGGCCGCAAGGATCTGCCCTGGCAGCAGGCCGACGCGGCGGGCCGGCGCGACGCCTACCGCGTATGGCTGTCCGAGGTGATGCTGCAGCAGACCCAGGTGGCCACCGTGATCGGCTACTTCGAGCGCTTCGTCAGCGCGCTGCCCAACCTTCCCGCCCTGGCCGCCGCCGACGAGGACACCGTGCTGGCGCTGTGGTCGGGCCTGGGCTACTACCGCCGCGCGCGCTTCCTGCATCGTGCCGCGCAACTGTGCGTGCAGCAGCACCACGGCGAGCTGCCGCGTGATTTCGATGCGTTGTCCGCGCTGCCCGGCATCGGCCGCTCCACCGCCGGCGCGATCCTGGCGCAGGCGCACGGGCTGCGCTTCGCCATCCTCGACGGCAACGTCAAGCGCGTGCTGACACGCCATCACGGCATCCACGGCGAGCCCGGCCAGAGCGCGGTGGAGAAGCAGCTGTGGCAGCACGCCGAAGCGCATACGCCAGGCACCCGCGTCGCCGACTACACCCAGGCGATCATGGATCTGGGCGCCACCGTCTGCGTGCGCTCGCGCCCTCGGTGCGAGGCCTGCCCGCTGGCCGCCGACTGCATCGCGCGCCGCGACGATCTCACTGCGCTGCTGCCCACGCGCAAGGCCGGCAAGCGCACGCCCACCCGCAGCACCGTGATGCTGATCCTACGCGATCGGCAGGGCCGCATGCTGCTCGAGCGGCGCGGCCCGCAGGGTGTGTGGGCCGGTCTGTGGAGCCTGCCTGAAGCGGCCGATGTCGAGGCCGCCTGGCGACTCGCACAGCAGCACGCGCGCATCGACGACGCGCAGCCGCTCGCCGCGTTCACCCACGTGTTCAGCCACTACAGGCTGCAGATCGAGCCGCTGCTGTTCGAGCGCGCGACGGCGCAGCAGGCGATCGCCGATGCTCCGCAGATGCGCTGGTGTTCGGCCAGCGAACTGACTGCGCTGGGCCTGCCCGCCCCGGTGCGCAGCCTGCTGGCGAATCTCGCCACCCCGCTCCTGTCCGAACACTTCACCTTCGAGGAAAAGCCATGAGCCGCACCATCCATTGCAGCAAGCTCGGCATCGACGCCGAGGGCCTCGACTTCGCGCCCTGGCCCGGCCTGCTCGGCCAGCGCATCTACGCCGAAATCTCCCGGCCCGCGTGGCAGCAGTGGCTGGCGCATCAGACCACGCTGATCAACGAATACCGGCTCAATCCGCTCGACCCGAAAGCGCGCAGCTTCCTCGCCGGGGAGATGGAAAAATTCCTGTTTGGTGGCGACTACGCCAAGGCCTCCGGCTACACCGCACCCGACGCCGAGTCTTGACGCAAAGCCGCGCATTCGGTCTAATGCGCGGCTCCACGTGACGTGATCCGGCCCCGCGCCCGTTGCCTCACCACGACAATTTGGCCGGGTAGCTCAGTTGGTAGAGCAGGGGATTGAAAATCCCCGTGTCGGCGGTTCGATTCCGTCCCCGGCCACCATGTATATCAACGGCTTGCAGCGATGCAGGCCGTTTTTGTTTCTGACCTTGTTAGCTTTGGTGCCCGTTTGGTGCCCGTTTGGAGCTCGTTTTGCACAACCTCGCGAGCGGGGCGAAGGTGCGCAGGCGACTTGCGCTTGCACGATGTCGGCGAGCCAGCTCACCACGATCGCTTTTCTCATGCTCACCGGTCAGTCCTCCCCCATCGGTTCAAAGATCGTCACCACTGGTTCGCCTTCATTGCTAGGGAAACTCTGAATAAGTCCCCCGCATTTTGCTACAATTAGACGTCCAAACGCACAGGCACGACCGATGACCCAGCTCAGTTTCTCTGACGCGGAGTATGCCGGCAAGCGCAAGCAGACGCGAC
>JAJXTX010000370.1 GCA_021783385.1 Pseudomonadota bacterium | reverse complement strand
CGATCAGGGCGACGGCTCGATCTCCGCCAATGGCCTGCCGAACCGTTACAACAACATCAGCGTGGACGGCATTTCGCAGGGCGACCCGTTTGGGCTCAATGCCAACGGCCTGCCGTACCAGGGCTCGCCGATCTCGGTCGACACGATCGCCGAGTACAACATCTCCACCGCCAACTTCGACGTCGCCTCCGACACGGTCGGCGCCGACATCAACGCGGTGACCAAGTCCGGCACCAACCAGTTCCACGGCTCGGTGTATTACGCCTATCGCAACGCCAGCAACCTGGTCGGCAACGCCGGCTGGCTGAACAGCAGCAACCCCGGCTACAGCTATACCGGCTACAAGAAGGACTGGACCGGCGGCTTCACGCTGGGCGGCCCGATCGTCAAGGACAAGCTGTTCTTCTTCGTGGCGGCCGAGCAGGAAAAAACCGACGGCATCGGCGCCGATTCGGCCAACGGCCTCAATCCCGCGCTGGGCAACGGGCCATCGACCTCCAACAGCATCTCGCCCGGCGACCTGCAGAAGGTGATCAACACGGCCAAGCAGCTGGGCCTGCAGCCGGGCAGCTTCGGCGCCGGCGGCAATCCGCTGGAGGACAAGCGCTACCTGGCCAAGCTGGACTGGAACATTTCCGACAACCATCGTGCCAGCCTCACCTACCAGCGGACCCAGGAAACGCAGCCGATCGTGCAGGGCAACAGCTCCAACCAGATCGGGCTGAGCAGCTACTGGTACACCAAGAAAAGCCTGACCGAAAACACCGCGCTGCAGCTGTATGACGACTGGAGCGACAAGTTCTCCACCGAGACCAAGCTCAGCTACCAGTCGTTCGACCAGTCGGCCGGCAACGCGATCAACCAGCCGCAGGTGAAGGTGTACCTGGACACGGCCGGCCGCGGTCCGTCGGTGAACCTGGGCGAGGACCAGTTCCGCCACTACAACCAGATCAACACGAAGAAGTGGTCGCTGTTCCTCGCCGGCACGCTGTATCTGGGCGATCACACGCTGAAGGGCGGCATCGACTATCAGCGCACCCAGATCTACAACCTGTTCGGCCGCACCGAGTTCGGCAACTACACGTTCTTCGGTCTGAACAACTTTGCCGCGGGCAACTACAACTCGTACTTCCTGTACCAGCCGGCCAACGGCTACACGCTCAACGACGTGGCGGCAAAGTGGGTCTACAGCCAGTACAGCCCGTTCCTGCAGGACACCTGGCAGGTCAACAACAACCTCTCGCTGACCTACGGCGTGCGTGTGGACATTCCGCACGCCGACCACAAGCCGCTCTACAACGCCGCCTTCCAGCAGGCCTTCGGCTATCCCAACAACAGCGCCCTGGGCAGCCGCAACAAGGTGGTCGAGCCGCGCTTCGCGTTCAACTACACCTTCAATACCGAGCGGATGACCCAGCTGCACGGCGGCATCGGCCTGTTCCAGACCTTTCCGCCGACGGTGTGGATGACCAATCCGTACCAGAACAACGGCCTCACGGTGGCCAGTTACTCGTCCTTCAATGCGGCCACGACGCCGTTCAGCCCGAATCCGTACCAGCAGAACCGTCCGGCCGGTGCCGGCAGCGTGAGCGGCGTGGTCGACACCATCGCGCCGGATTTCAAGCTGCCCACGGTGTGGAAGGCCAGCCTGGCGCTGGATCACGAGCTGCCGTGGTGGGGCCTGATCGGCTCGGTCGAGCTGGAGCACATCAAGGTGCGCGATGGCATCTACTACCAGGCGATCAATATCGGTGCGCCCACCGGCGTGCTGCCGGATGGCCGCTTCCAGTACTGGAAGACGCCGGGTGAGCGCCCGAACAGCCGCGATGCGTATGCCAACAGCAACCGCGCTTTCAGCCAGGATTCCACCCTGCTGGCCAACACCCACAAGGGCAAGTCGGACAGCCTCACCCTGTCGCTGGCCAAGCCATTCTCGGAAAGCCTGTTCGGCAACGTCAGCGTGACCTTCAATCACGCCACCGAGGTCAATCCGGGCAACAGTTCGCAGGCGTCCTCGGGCTACAAGTATGTCGTCCGCAGCAACGTGAACGAGGAGGTGGCCGCCACCTCCGATCGCAACATCGCCAAGACCATCAAGGCATCGATCACCTGGCAGCACAGCTTCTTCGCCAACTACAAGACCTCGGTGTCGGCGTTCTACAGCGGCCACGATGGCCTGCCGTACAGCTGGATCTTCTCCGGCGACGCCAATGGTGACGGCATCACCTTCGAGGATCCGGCTTACATCCCCACGCTCAACGATCCGAAGGTGAGCTACGGCACCGCCAGCCCGCAGCTGGTGCAGCAGTTCCAGGACTTCATCACCAAGGACAAGTACCTCAGCTTCCACCGTGGCCAGATCGCCAGCCGCAATGGCGCCCACTCGCCGTGGGTCAGCCAGCTCGACATGAGCTTCTCGCAGGAAGTGCCTGGCCTGTTCAAGGGCAACAAGGGCGTGCTGCGGCTGGACGTCTACAATTTCCTGAACCTGCTGGACAAGAACTGGGGCGTCACCCGCTACGCCAACTTCGGTACGCGCACGCTGGCTGGCTACAATGGCGTCAACGCGCAGGGCCAGTACGTCTACACGCTGCCCACCGACAGCAA
>JAJXTX010000060.1 GCA_021783385.1 Pseudomonadota bacterium | reverse complement strand
GGCTGGCCAGCTTGCTGTGGCGGATGCCGTAGCCGAAGTAGATCACGCAACCCAGCACCATCCAGATCACGAAGCGCTCGTAGGTGATCCACGGCAGACCGTAGATCAGCACCGCGGAAAACACGATGCCGAGCGGCGCGGTGAACCACACTGCCGGCGTGCGGAAGTTGCGCGGCAGCTGCGGCCGACGCACGCGCAGCAGCAGCACCGCGGCGCAGATGATGATGAAGGCACTGAGCGTGCCGATGTTCACCAGCTCGGCCACTTCGCCGATCGGCAGCAGGCCCGCCACCACCGCCGTGAACAGCCCGAGGATCAGGGTGGGCCGTGCCGGCGTGCCGAAGCGCGGGCTCACTTTCGCGAACCAGCCCGGCAGCAGGCCATCGCGCGCCAGCGCAAACCAGATCCGCGCCGCGCCCAGCATGAAGGCGAACAGCACGCTGGTGACGCCGATCACCGCCGCCGCCGCGACCGTGACGCTGAGCCAGTTGAGGCCGATCGAGGCGAACGCCTCGGACACCGACGCGTCGCCGCCAAGGTTGTGATACGAGGTGATGCCGGTGAGCACCAGCGACACCGCGATGTACAGCACCATCGCCACCGCCAGCGACAGCAGCACCGCGCGCGGCAGGTCACGCTGCGGGTGCTTGGCCTCCTCCGCCGCGGTGGTCAGCGTGTCGTAGCCGAACACCGCGAAAAACACCACGCTGGCGCCGGTCAGCACGCCCTGCCAGCCGAAATGGCCGATGCCGGTGGCGGCGTCGACCACCCGCGCCGGAATGAACGGGTGCCAGTTCGCGGAGTGGATGTAGAACACGCCCACGCCGACCACCAGCAGCACGCCAAGCACCTTGATTGCCACCACCGCCGTGTTGAAGCGCGCGCCCCATTCGGTACGCACGGTGAGCAGCACCGCCACCGCCATCGACACCGCGGCGGCAATCACGTTGAAGCGATGACCGTCGCCAGGCCCCGCGATGGCGCGGGCGCCGTGCGTGCCGAACAGCTGCTGCAGGTAATACTCCATCGTCGGCGCGCTCATGCTCTGCTGCGCCCACACCGGCAGGTGCACGCCGGCGGAGGCCAGCAGCACCTGCACGTAGCCGGACCAGCCGATCGCCACCACCGCCACCACCAGCGCGTATTCCAGCAGCAGATCCCAGCCGATGATCCACGCCGCGAATTCGCCAAGCACCGCGTAGCCGTAGGTATACGCGCTGCCGGTGACCGGGATCAGTCCGGCGAACTCGGCGTAGCACAGTGCGGCGCAGGCGCTGCCTGAACCCGCGATGAGAAAACTCAGCACCACCGCCGGCCCCGCATTGGTGGCCGCCTGCTGGCCGGCCAGCACGAAGATGCCGACGCCGATGATGCCGCCGATGCCGATTGCGGTGAGCTGCCACAGCCCCAGCACGCGGCGGAAATCGCGCCGCGTGACCACCTCGGCCTGCAGCTGTTCGATCGACTTGTGCCGCACCAGCTTGCTGAAGAAACCCATTGCCTGACCCCCGTGAGCAAGCGGCGATCATAGCGAATCGCCCCGCGCCTGCCTGCATGACCTGCGCCATGGGGTCGGCTGCGCAGGTACGCAGCGGTCCGCTCAGCTCGCCGCCATCCGGCCGGACACGTTCGCGCCAGGCTGGCCGACGACCCACGGCAGCGCCAGCGCACTGAGTCCGAACAGTGCGGCGATGACCCAGGCGATATGGCCGTCCAGACGGCTCTCGCCAAACCACTGCCTGGTCAGCAGCGGCAGCAGCGCCGTGGCCAGCACGCGCAGCGCTTCTGCCCACGGCGCCCAGCGGCGCCCTTCCATCAGCGCGCCCAGCACGCACAGGCCCGCCACCAGATACACCGCGTAGACCAGCAGCGTCGCCAGAGTGGCCGTGGCGGCGAGACCGAGAAACTGCGTGGCCATCGCCAGCAGCAGCGCGAACTGCAGCAACACGTAGACCGTCGCTGCCCGCGACAGCGGCGGATCGAAACGCTCACCGCTCATCACGAAGGCCGGCTTCGGATAGCGCGCGGCCACGTCGGCCGGCCGCCAGCCCGGCGGCTTCAGCCAGATCTGCAGCTTGTCGCGCCAGCGCCGCGCGTGCCACGCATCCACCGCGGTGCTCCAGTACACCTCGAGATTCGCCCACAGCGGGTTCCAGCTGCGCAGCGGCGAGCGCGTGCCGTACACCGGCGGCTCGTTGTCGTCCTCCTCCACGAACGTGCGGAACAGCCGATCCCACACGATCAGGATGCCGCCGTAGTTGCGGTCGAGATAGCGCTCGTTCACCGCGTGATGGGCGCGGTGGTTGGACGGCGAGCAGAACACCCGATCGAACCAGCCGAGCCGGCCGATCTGTTCGGTATGCACCCAGAACTGGTACAGCAGGTCGACCAGCGCCACCATCACGAACACGTCCAGCGGCACCCCCAGCAGCGCCAGCGGCAGATAGAACAGCCAGCCCAGCAGCACGCCGCTGCCGGTCTGGCGCAGCGCGGTGGACAGGTTGTAGTGCTCGCTCTGGTGGTGCACCACGTGCGCCGCCCACAGGATGTTCACCCGGTGGCCGCAGCGGTGCAGCCAGTAGTAGCAGAAGTCGTACAGCAGCAGCGCCAGCGCCCATACCCACACGCTGTGCGGCGGCAGCGCGAACAGCGCCAGGTGCTGCACGCACCACGCATAGATGCCGAACGTCAGCAGCTTGCCGAACACGCCGACGATCTGCGAGATCACCCCCAGCCCGATGCTGCTGACCGCATCGTTGCCGGCATACGCGCGCACGCCGCGCCAACGCGCCACCAGCAGCTCCAGCGCGATCAGCGCAAAGAACACCGGCGTGGCCCAGCGAATGATGGTTTCCTGCATGTGCATCGCAACCCCTCCGCGTCGATCGTGCAGCCCGTTGCGCCAGTCACTTCCCGGCCGTGCTGGCGACGAAGCGGCAGTGTATGCCAGCCGGGTGCCGCGTCGGCATTCAGCCGCCGACGCGCAACGGCAGCTGCAGGCGATCGGTGAACAACCCGTCCACGCCCAGCGCCAGCAGCCGCGCTGCGGTGGGTGCGCGGTTGACGGTGTAAACGCGCAGGGCGAGACCGGCGTGATGCACCGCCTGCACATCGGCGGCGCGCAACCCGCGCCACTCGCAATGCAGCGCTTGCGCGCGCAGCGCCTGCGCCACGCGGATGTCGCTGCGGGAAAAGCGCTCATGCAGACAGGCCAGCGGCAGCGCCACCGCCAGCGCATCGAGCTGCGCGCGCGCCGCCTGCAGTGCCGTCAACGAGAACGACGACAGCAGTGGTGCCGGCAGCGCCGGGTGCTGCCGCGCCCACGCGGCGGCGCGCGTCGCCACCGCTTGGCCGGTGGCGACCTCGGTGCCCGGACAGGGCTTGATTTCGAGGTTCAGCCAGACCCCATGGGTAGCGGCAAACGCCAGCACCTGATCGAGGCTGGGCAGCGGCTCGCCGCGATAGCGCGCGCTGTGCCAGGCGCCGGCGTCCAGCCGTTGCAGCCGCGCCCAGGACCACGCCGCCGCCGGGCCGTGCGCGTCGGTGGTGCGCGTCAGCGTGTCGTCGTGCAGCAGATAGGGCACGCCGTCGCTGCTGAGCTTCACGTCGCACTCGAAGGCGCGGAAACCCGCCGCCAGTCCGGCCCGGAAAGCCGCCAGCGTGTTCTCCGGTGCCGCACTGCCGCCGCCGCGGTGAGCCAGCCAGCGCAGGTCGATACCCGCGCCGTTGCGGCCGCTCACGCGATCATCCGGTGCGTCGGACGTCATGCTTCAGTCTCCACTCCGCTGGCCTCCCGCGTGCCAGCAGCGCTCGCCGCGGCGGCGAACCACTCGGCCACTGCCGCGCGTTGCGTTGCACTGTAGTGCAGGCCCAGCTTGCTGCGTCGCCACAGCACATCGTCGGCGCTGCGTGCCCATTCCATCTGCTGCAGATAGCGCAATTCGGCAACGTGCAGGCCGGGCGCAATCTCGGCCCCCAGCTCGGCCAGCGACTGTGCCTCTGCGCCGCTGGCAGGTTGCGCGTGCGGCGTGCGCAGCAGCAGCGGCAGCCGGCTGCCGTAGGCGCGCGCCCAGCGTTCGCGCAACGCGGTGGGCAGCCAGGGATAGTTGGCGGCGAGCGCCTGCAGAAACCGGCTGAAGTCGACTGGCGGCGTCTGCGCGGCGCCCACCCAGCCGCCGAGGTCGCCGCCGGGTAGCAGCGCGGCGTGGGTCCACGCCGCACGCGGCTCGCCCAGCGCGCGGCACAGCAGATCGCCGGCTTCGGCGGCCAGCACGCGGAAGGTGGTGAGCTTGCCGCCCCACACGTTCAGCAGCGGCGCCGCCGCCTGCGGCTGGTTCAACTCCAGCCGATACTCGCGCGTCGCCGCGGCAGGGTCGGCGGCCGCATCCTCCAGCAGTGGCCGCACGCCGGCATAGCACCACAGCATCTGCTCGGCGCGTACCGGTATGCGCAGAAAGGCGTTCGCTTCGCGGCACAGATACTCGACCTCGGCGGCACTGACCACGTTGCCCTGGGCCAGCGTGTCGACTTCGACATCGGTGGTGCCGATCAGGGTGAAGTCGTGCTCGTACGGCAACGCAAAGATCACCCGCCGATCGCTGGCCTGGAACAGGTAGGCGTCGTTGTGGCTGAACTGGCGCGGCAGCACGATATGGCTGCCACGCACCAGCCGCAACTGCGCGTGCTCGCGCAGTGGCAGGCCCGCCTCGTCGCGCACGATCGTGGCGAGCAACTGCGCTGCCCACGGACCGGCAGCGTTGACCAGCGCGCGCGCCCGCACCTGCTGTTCGCGGCCATCGCCATGACGCAGCGTGACCCGCCAGCCGGCGGCGTCGCGTGCCGCATGCACGCAGGCGCAGCGCGTGTGCACGGTGGCGCCGCGTTCGACCGCATCCTGCGCGCAGGCCAGCACCAGGCGCGCGTCGTCCACCCAGCCATCGGCGTAGGAAAAGCCGCGCGTGTATTGCGGCTGCAGCGCGGCCCCGGCCACGTCGCGACGCAGATCGAGCGCACGCGAGGCCGGCAGCCAGCTGCGTCGCGCCAGATGGTCGTACAGGAACAGGCCGGCGCGGATCATCCACGCCGGGCGCATCGCCGGCTGCTGCGGCATCACGAAGCGCAGCGGCCACGCCAGATGCGGCATCGCGCGCAGCAGCAGCTCGCGCTCGGCCAGCGCCTTGCGCACCAGCGCGAAGCGGTACTGTTCGAGATAGCGCAGGCCGCCGTGGATCAGCTTGGTCGAGCACGACGAGGTGTGCGACGCCAGATCGTCGCGCTCGACCAGCAGCACGCGCAGCCCGCGTCCGGCCAGATCGCGCGCGATGCCGGCGCCGTTGATGCCGCCGCCGACGACCAGCACGTCAACGTCGGTGGCGAAACTTGCGGGAGCGATGGATGGCATGTATCGACTCTAGCCGCGACCGGGGCGGCAGTGCCCGCAGCGGCTCACGGTGCCAGCCGCTGGCCGCTGGCCGCGTCGAACAGGTGCAGCGCGGTGCTGGCCACATCCACGCGCAGCGTGTCGCCTTCGCGCCAGGGTGACGCGGTGGTGGCAACGCGCAGCACGCACGCCTGCCGGCCCAGGCTGCCGTGCAGCAGCAGTTCGCCGCCCAGCGCCTCGAGCAGGTTCAGCGTCAGCGGCCAGCGGCCGTCGACGGCGGGCAGCAGCGCTTCGGGGCGCAGCCCCAGCGTGACCGCACGGCCGGCCAGCGCCGGCTGCGGTGCGGGCAGCGGCAGCGGCGCGAGGTCATCGACCAGCACATGCGTGCCGTCCGTGCTGATGTGCGCCGCCAGCAGGTTCATCGGTGGCGCACCGAGAAAGCCGGCGACGAAGGTGCTGGCCGGCTGCGCATAGACTTCTTCGGGCGTGCCGACCTGCTCGATGCGGCCGTGGTTCATCACCACCATGCGTTGCGCCAGCGTCATCGCCTCGACCTGGTCATGCGTCACGTACACCGTGGTGGTGCCGAGCCGCCGATGCAGCTGCTTGATCTCCACCCGCATGTGGTTGCGCAGACGCGCGTCGAGGTTGGACAGTGGCTCGTCGAACAGGAACAGCTGCGGCTCGCGCACGATCGCGCGACCCATCGCCACGCGCTGACGCTGGCCGCCGGACAGCTCCGCCGGCTTGCGTGCCAGCAGCGGCTGCAGGCCCAGCAGGTCGACGGCCCAGTCGACGCGGCGGGTGATCTCCGCGCGTTCCAGCTTGCGCAGCTTGAGCGCGTAGCTGAGGTTTTCGCGCACGCTCATGTGCGGATACAGCGCGTAGTTCTGGAACACCATGGCAATGTCGCGTGCGCTGGGCTCCTGTGCGTTGACGCCGTGCCCGCCGATGCGGATCTCGCCGCCGCTGGGCGATTCCAGCCCGGCGATCATGCGCAGCAGCGTGCTCTTGCCGCAGCCGGAAGGACCGACCAGCACCACGAACTCGCCATCGGCCACCTGCAGACTGGTGGGCGTCAGCGCCGTGCTGGCGCCGAAGTGTTTGCAAACCTGGTAGAGCTCAAGCGTAGCCATGGCGGATCATTTCTCGATATCGGTCAGGCCGCGGATGAACCAGCGCTGCGCCAGCAGCAGCACCAGCAGTGGCGGCAGCAGCGCCAGCAGCGCGGTGGTCATCACCAGGTCCCAGCGCGGCAGCGCAAAGCTGGTGCCGGCATTGATCAGCCCCTGCATCCCCATCACCACCGTGGCGTAGCGCGCATCGGTGGTGGTCAGCAGCGGCCACAGGTACTGGTTCCAGCCGTAGACGAACTCCAGCACGAACAGCGCCGCCAGCGGCGTGCGCGCCAGCGGCAATGCGCTGTGCAGGAAAAACTGCAGCGGCCCGGCGCCATCCATGCGCGCCGCATCCAGCAGGCTCGGCGGCATGCTGGCGAAGAACTGGCGCAGCAGGAACGTGGCGGTGGCCGAGGCGATCAGCGGCACGATCAGCACGCCGTAACTGTTCAGCAGATGCAGTCCGGCGCTGACCTGGAAGGTGGGGTAGAAGCGCACCTCCAGCGGCAGCATCAGCGAGCTCAGGATCAGCACGAACGCCGTGCGCCGCAGCGGAAAGCGGAAGTACACCACCGCATATGCCGACAACGTGGCCAGCGTCAGCTTGCCCAGCGCGATGCCGAGTGCCATCACCAGGCTGTTACCCAGCATCCGCAGCACGCTGGGCGAACCGGGCAGCCCGGTACCCAGCACCGTGCGCAGGTTGTGCAGCAGCCGGTTGCCGGGCAGCCACGGCAGACGCCCAAGCAGATCCTGCGGGGCGTGGCTGGCGGCAATCAGCGCGGCATACAGCGGCAAGGCCAGCAGCAAGGCCAGCAGCAACAGCCCGCTGCGCCGCAACCACTGGCGCTTCACGCTGGCACCCGTCGCCGCTGCAGCCGCAGCTGCAGCACGCCCAGCCCGGTCACCAGCAGCATCAGCAGCAGCGACTGCACCGCGGCCGCGCCCTGATCGAAATTGCGGAAGGCGTCCTCGTACAGCTTGTACACCAGCGTCTCGGTGGCGTGGTCGGGACCGCCCTGGGTCAGCACATCGATCAGGCCAAAGGTATCGAACAGCACGAAGCTCAGATCGGTCACCACCAGGAACAACGTGGTCGGCGCCAGCAGCGGCCAGATCACATCGCGCACCCGGCGCCAGCCGCGCGCACCGTCCAGCGCCGCGGCTTCGAGCAGCGACGGCGGCAACGACTGCAGCGCCGCGCCATAGAACAGAAAGTTGTAGGCCAGCAACTGCCACACCGTGGTGGCCAGCACCAATGCCTGTGCCTGCCCCGCCTGCAGCGCCGGATTCCAGTGCACGCCGGCGTGTTCCAGCAGCCCCGCGCCCAACCCCACCTGCGGCCGGAACAGGAACACCCACAGCGCCGCGCTGATCGCCGGTGCCAGCGCATACGGCCACAGGAACAACGTGCGGAACAGCGTGCGCCCCGAGCGCAGCCCCTCCACCGCCACCGCCAGCGCAAACCCGCCGGCCAGCGACAGTGCGCTGGTCAGCAGCGCATACGCCAGCGTCAGCAGCAGGGCGTGTCCGTATTCGGCGCTGCCAAGCGTGTGAGCAAAGTGCCGCAGCCCGACAAACTCCTCGCTCAGGCCGAATGCATCGCCCTGATAAAACGCATCGCGCAGCGCCCGCAGCGTCGGCCACAGGAAAAACACCGCGATCACCAGCAGCTGCGGTGCCAGCAGCAGCCACGGCAGCCATCTGCCGCGAAACCAGGTTCCCGGCAACCGTTCGCCGGCAGCTCGCGACCCGCCCATCAGCGTTCGCCGCCCGCCGTTTCACCGAAGCGCTGCAGCAGCCCGTCGCCTTGCTGCACGACCTGCCTGAGCGCCGCCGCCGGCGTCTGCTTGCCGGCCAGCACCGCCTCGAGCGCGTTGCGCTGGATCTGCCGCAACTGCGGCAGATAGCCCAGCCGCAGGCCGCGCGTCCACGCCAGCGGCGGCTTGTTCGACAGCTCCTGCACCGCCACCAGCGCGCCCGGATTCTGCCGGTAGTAACCGCTGGCCTGCAGCGCGTCGTAACCGCCGCGGGTCACCGGCACGTAGCCGGTCGCGCGCGCCCACTGCGCCTGCACCGGCGCGCTCATCAGGTAATGCAGGAACGCGGCGATGCCGGGCAGATGATCGGCCGGCACGCGCGCCATCACCCATAGCGAAGCGCCGCCAGTGAGGCTGTTCTGCGGCGCACCCGGCACGCTGGCGGCATGCGGCATCGGCGCAATGCCCCAGGGGAAACGCGCGCCGCCCGCGATCGCCGCCATCGAGGAGGAGCTGTCCAGGTACATCGCGCAGGTCTGGTTGATGAACAGTGGCAGCGCGTTGCTTTCCGGACCGCCGTAGCGGAACACCCCGCTGCGCGACCACGCCGCCAGGTCGCCCAGATGCTTCTGGAAAGCCGGCGCCTGCAGCAGCAGATGCACGCCCTGGAAGCTCTGGTAGCCGTTGTCCGCGCTGGCATACGGCAGGCCGTTCCAGGCCGCGAACTGCTCGAACTGGATCCACTCCGGCCAGCCCGTGCTGAAACCGCATGTCGCGCCTGTGGCCAGCAGCCGGGTGCCCGCCGCGCCCATCTGCGCCCAGCTGGTCGGCGGCGTCACGCCGGCGCGTGCCAGCATGGCCTTGTTGTAATACAGCACCGGCGTGGATGCGTTGAACGGCAGCGACAGCAGCCGCCCCTGCGCGTCGGCGTAATAGCTGGCGGCCGCCGGAATGAACAGGCCGGTGGCGAATGGCTGCTTCTGCTGCTGCATCAGCGCATACACCGGCACGGTGGCGCCGCGCGCGCTCATCATGGTGGCGGTGCCGACATCGAATACCTGCACGATGTCCGGCGGCGTGCCGGCGCGGAACGCGGCGATCGCCGCCAGCATGGTCTGGTCGTAGCTGCCGCGGTTGACCGCGATGACCTGGTAGCGATCCTGGCTGGCGTTGAAGCCGTCCACCAGATGCTGCACTTCCACCCCCAGTTCGCCGCTCATGGCGTGCCAGAACTGGATCGGCACGCGCGCCGCGTGGGCGGGCACGGCCAGCGTGATGGCAGCCAGCCACAGGCCCGCGCGGGTGAAGCGCCGCATGGCGATGCGAAACGTCATGATAAAAAAGCCCCGGTCGATGACACTACGGCGTCAGGCTAGTCAGCCTGTGTGACAAGTTGACGACGCGGCGGCGATGGCCAACGCCGCGTTGCCGCCAAACTGCAACATGCATTGACCAGCATGGCCGTCTGCCATTCCTTATCGCATTGAGGTTGCCCATGTCCCGTGCTGCCCCGCATCCACCGCGCCTGCTGGCCGCCCTCCTGCTGGCCAGCCTGGCGCTGGCGCCCGCGCTCGCCACCGGCCCGGCCCCCGCCGAGCCGCCGGTCGTCACCGCGCGGGCGGCCGGCGCGCACCGCATCATCGTGTTCGTGTGGGACGGCATGCGGCCGGATGCGATCAGCGCGCAGGACACGCCGCACCTGCTGGCACTGGCGCAGCGCGGAGTGTTCTTCAACGACAACCACGCCACCTACCCCACCTTCACCATGGCCAACGCGTCGAGCTTCGCCACCGGCGCATTCCCCGGCCCGATCGGTTTCTACGGCAACAGCTTCTGGGCGCCCGGCGCCAGGGGCAGCAACGCGAAGGGCGAGCCGGCCGATTTCCAGAATCCGATCTTCACCGAGGACTACGCCGTGCTGCGCGATCTCGACGCACACGACGACGGCGCCCTGCTGCAGGTGCCGACCCTGCTGGCCACCGCGCAGCAGGCCGGGCTGACCACCGCGGTGATCGGCAAGTCCGGCCCGGCCTTCCTGCAGAACTACAAGCTTTCCAACGATGGCGGCCTGCGCAGCGTGCTGCTGGACGAAAACACCGCGCTGCCGCTGGCCTTCGCCAAGGAACTGCAGCGCGCCGGCTACCCGCTGCCGGCCAACAGCGTGCACACCTACTCGCCCGCGCAGCTGCAATTGGCCGCCGACAACGGCGCACCCACCGCGCCGGGCAAGCTGGTGACGCTGAAGGACGGCGTCACCTCCGACGCCAGCGCCGCGGTCGAGACCACGCCCGGGCCGGCCAACGCGTGGATGATGCAGGTGTACCTGGACGAGGTGCTGCCGAAGCACCGGCCCGACGTCAGCGTGATCTGGTTCCGCAATCCGGATACCACCCAGCACCAGTACGGCGTCGGCTCGCCGGAGTTCCACCTCGCGCTGCAGGCGCAGGACGAACTGCTGGGCAAGCTGGAAGCGAAATTGCGCGCGCTGGGCATGGCCGACAGCACCGACCTGATCGTGGTCTCCGACCACGGCCACAGCAACGTGGCCGGCCCGCGCGACCTGTTTCCGCTGCGCACGATCAACGACAGTCGCGTCGGCGGCATCGACAACGCGTGGGGCTATTCGGTGTCCGGCAGCGTGCGCCTCGCCGACCAGCTCACCCACGCCGGCTTCACCGCCTTCGACGGGCAGGGCTGCATCTATGCGCCGGTGATGAGCGGCCTGCGCGCGGACGGCACGCCGCTGCTGCCGACCCGCTACGACGACGACGGCAGCGTCTGCGGCAAGCCCGGTCCGTACACCACGCCCAGTTATCGGGTGCCGGATGTGCTGCCCAAGGGCGCGCTGGTGATCGCGCCGAACGACGGCACCGACTACTTCTACCAGCCCGAGCACGACGCCGCCGTGGTCAGGCGCGCCGTGCGCTTCCTGCAGTCGCGCGAATACGTCGGCGCGATCTTCGTGGCGAGTCGCTACGGCGCCATCCCCGGCACCCTGCCGGCGGAGGACGTGCAGCTGGGCAACGCGGCGCGCGGGCCGGACATCATCATCAGCTACGCGTGGGACGCGAACGCGGTGATCCAGGGTTTCCGCGGCACCGAATACGGCACCGTCTCCACCGAGCGCGGCCAGCACGGCAGCTTCAGCCCGATCGATGTGCACAACACCCTGCTCGCCGCCGGCCCGGATTTCCGCGCGCGCTTCCGCGACCCGCTGCCCAGCGGCAACGTCGACCTGGCGCCCACCCTCGCCGCGCTGCTGGGGCTGAAGCTGCCGCAGGCGCAGGGCCGCGTGCTGCACGAGGCGCTCGCCGGCCGCCTGGCGCAGCCGGTCGGCGCCTACCGGGTCACGCCGGCGCAGCTGCGTCCGGCGCAGCCCGCCACCGGGCTCAGCATGCAACGCATCGACGGCAGCCCGCTGCCGGCCACCCGGTTCGACTTCACCGTGCAGCTGAAGCAGCTGCAGCACGGCAGCCAGCGCTGGACCTACTTCGACCAGGCCGG
>JAJXTX010000369.1 GCA_021783385.1 Pseudomonadota bacterium | reverse complement strand
TCAAGGAGCTGGAGAAACCCGGCCGCGATCCGCGTCCGGAATTCATCGCACCGAGCTTCGCCGAAGGCGTGGAAGATGTGCGCGACCTCAAGCCCGGCATGATCCTCGAAGGCCGCGTCACCAACGTTGCCGCATTCGGTGCGTTCGTCGACATCGGCGTGCACCAGGACGGCCTGGTGCACGTGTCGGCGCTGTCGCACAGCTTCGTCAAGGACCCGCGCGATGCGGTGAAGGCCGGCGACATCGTCAAGGTCAAGGTGATGGAAGTGGATCTGCCGCGCCAGCGCATCGGTCTCAGCATGCGCCTGGACGACGAACCCGGGCAGCCGCGCGGCGGCCGTGCCGACAGCGGCGCGCGCGACCCGCGTCCGGGTCGGCCATCGTCAGCCGGCGCCGCCAAATCGGCCGCGCCGACGCCGGCCAACAGCGCCTTCGCGGACGCGCTGGCACGGGCCTCAAGGCGTTGAGGACAGTGCCGCGACGGATCACATTGCGCTGCAGCATGCGCTTCCGTATGGCGTGCATTAACGTAACGATCCGCTAACAAGGCCATTTCGGCCGTTTCGGCCCAGGAGTCCACCCATGCTTCGCACTCGCCTACTCGCCGGCGCCATCGCCGCCTCGCTGCTGTTCAGCACGGCTGCTGCAGCTACCGATTTCAGCAAAGTCATTGTGTTCGGCGACAGCCTGAGCGATGCCGGCAATATCTCGCTGGTACTCGATCCCACCATCCAGCCGCCGCTGCATTTCACCACCAACCCGGGCCTCACCACGGCCGAACTGGTGGCGGCGGGACTGGGGCATCCGGTCGGCCCCTCGCTGGCGGGCGGCACGGACTACGCCTTCGGCGGTGCCGGTCTCGTCAACAACTCCTCGGCCGGCCCGATCCCGACCCTGCCACAGCAGCTGCAGCTGTATCTGGGGGCCAACGGCGGCAAGGCCGATCCGCTCGCCCTGTACCAGGTGCTCGGTGGCGCCAACGACATCTTCTATCTCACCGCGACTTCCACCAACCCGAACGTGCTGGCAGCGGGCACCGCCACCGCCGCGCAGACCGAGTTGGGCCTGCTCGGCCAGCTGCAGGCGGCTGGCGCCCGCTACGCGGTGGTCTACAACCTGCCCGATATCGGCAAGACACCCTCGGCCATGGCCGGCGGCGCGGCCGCCTCGGCCGGTGCCACCCAGCTGTCGCTGCTCTACAACGGGGTGCTCAACGGCGGCCTCAGCCAGCTCAGCAGCAGCGGCCTGAACATCATCCCGGTCAATACTTTCGCACTGGTCAACGAAGTCATCGCGAATCCCGCCGCCTTCGGTTTCAGCAACGTCACGGTGCCGGCCTGCGGCCTGGCGGCCAGTTCGGTGCGCTGCGGCCCGCAGGGCTCGGGCCTGCCGTATACGTATGCCGCCGGCACCGATCAGACCTATTTGTTCGCCGACGGCGTGCATCCGACCACCGCCGCCTACCGGCTGCTGTCGCAGGCCGTGCTGTCCGAACTGGCGGCGCCGGGCCAGGTCTCGCTGCTGGGTGAGGCCGGCCTGACCGCGGTCACCACGCAGACCCGCGCGATCCGCCAGCAGATGCTGGCCGACGCAGCGGGCGGTACCACCCGCACCTTCGTCAGCCTCGACTATGGCAACCAGCGCTTCGACGCCAGCAGCGGCTCGCCCAGGACCAACAGCAACAACTTCAACCTGACGCTGGGCGCCGACGTGCACGCCACCGACCACCTGTCGGCCGGCGTGGCGCTCGGCATCGGCCAGAGCAATGCCAGCGTCTCCGGCGGCGGCGGCTACAAGCTGCAGAACATCACCGGCCTCGGTTACCTCACCTACCATGCCGGCGGCGGCTACGTGGGCGGCTACGCCGACTTCGGCCAGTCGAACTTCACCAACATCGAGCGGCGCATCCGGCTCGGCAGCATGGTGCGCACCGAGGGTGGCAAGGCTGACGGTTCACACCTGGGTACCGGCATCACCGGCGGCTGGTGG
Source organism: Pseudomonadota bacterium (assembly GCA_021783385.1). GTDB lineage: Bacteria > Pseudomonadota > Gammaproteobacteria > Xanthomonadales > Rhodanobacteraceae > Rhodanobacter. Next base: position 629 of record JAJXTX010000369.1, on the reverse strand, counting down.
TTTGATTTCGGCAGCCTGCGCACCGGCCCGTTCGCGAACGTGGAGTGGCAGACCGTCAAGGTCAACGGCTACAGCGAGAGCGGCATCGACAGCACCGCGATGTGGTTCGGCCGGCAGCAGCGCGATGCGCTGATCAGCACGCTGGGCTGGCGCGTGCAGGGGCATTGGCAGGTGGGCAGCGCGATGCTGTCGCCCTACGCCGAGCTGGGCTGGAACCACGACAGCAAGGCCGATCCGCACGCCGTCAACGCCGGTCTGAACGGCATGAACGGCAGTTTCACGCTGACCGGCTTCAGCCCCGCCAGGACCTGGGGCACCGCCGACCTCGGCGTGTCCGCCCAGCTCAGTCACAGCGTGACCAGCTGGATCGGCTACAGCGGCCGCATCGGGGACAGCAGCCAGCGCTACAACAGTCTCAACATGGGCCTGCGCATCGCGTTCTGATCCACCGCCGCGGATCGGTCAGCAGGGGATCAACGCTGACCGATCCGTGGCTGGCACAACAAAAAAGCCGTCCTCGCTGGACGGCTTTTTTGTGGAGATGCGCAACCGGCTTACTTGTTCTTGCCGCCGGTCGCCAGGTTCAGGATGTCCTGCGCTTCCTTCTTCAGCTTTTCCGCGGTGGCCTC
>JAJXTX010000059.1:4638-11793 GCA_021783385.1 Pseudomonadota bacterium | reverse complement strand
CGCATCTACCGTCGCGCCCGCCACGATGCAGCCGGCCAAGGCGCCCTTGTCGCGCAGGATGCGCGTGAGCCGGCGCGTGTCGATGCCGGCAATCGCGACGGTGTCGTGCCGCCTGAGGTAATCCGGCAGGCTTTCGCTGCAGCGCCAGCTGCTGGCCCGGCGCGGCACGTCGCGCACGATCAGGCCGGCGGCATGCACCCGGGTGGATTCGCCATCATCCGCATTGACGCCGGTGTTGCCGATGTGTGGATAAGTCAGGGTGACCAGTTGCCGGGCATAGGATGGATCGGTGAGGATTTCCTGGTATCCGGTCATTGCGGTGTTGAAAACCACCTCGCCAACGGTCTCGCCGGCAGCTCCTGCTGCGCTGCCATGGAACACGCTGCCATCTTCGAGGGCCAGCAGAGCGGGATGAGGCATACGGTAACCGCCTTTTTGATGCAGCAAAGTCCGCAAGCCGCACGATTGCTGGCTTGTGGGGCTTGGAAAGGAAAGGATCAGGGCGGGATGAAATGATAGGCGGCAGCGCGGTTTCTGTCCACCGTGCGAGGCATCACGCGTTCACGCAGCGCATGCTGTCACAAGTGCTGTCACAAGCGCGCCGGGCGCTACACTGTGCCGCATTTACATGGAGTTGAATGTCCAATGAGTGCCGCCGTTCTGCTTGATCCCGCCCGGCTGGAACGCCCGGATACCCTGGTGCTGCAGCAGCCCTTCCCGTTCATGATCGCGCACGGTCAGCTGCCGGACGACGCGCGCAGCGAACTCGATCGCGACTTTCCCCGCTACAGCAGCGCCGGATTCTTTCCCTACGACCCGCGTGACTGCGGTCCCTCAGTCAACGCGCTGATCGCCGACATGACCGCACCGGCGTTTGCCGGCGCGATCGGTGCGCGACTGGGCATCCACAACCTGCATCAGTATCCGACCCTGGTCACGGTGTGCCGGCTGCTCAACAAGCGCCACGGAACCATCCATACCGACAGCCGATCCAAGATCGCCACCGCGCTGATCTATCTGAATGGCCAATGGCCGGATACCAGCGACGGCTGCCTGCGTTTTCTGCACAAGATTGACGATATCGACAGCCTGGTCGCACCCGAGCTGATTCCGCTGTATGGGGAATTCGCCGTGTTCAAACGCTGCGACAACTCCTTTCACGGCCATCTGCCGTATGAGGGCGAGCGGCGGGTGATTCAGGTGGCATGGCTGACCAGCGAAGAGGCGAAGCTGCGCAAGACCAAACGCGGCAAGTTCTCGCGGGCGTTCAAGAAACTGTTCGGCCGCCTCGATACCCGACTCGGCGCCGGTCGCGACCGCAACGCCTCGCATCCGGATTGAACCGGGTGGCAGCGGCTCAGCGACCAGCATGCCAGCCGACAAACGCCGCGAACACCACATACAGCAAACCGACCGGCAGCAGCCAGCGTGCGTCCACCCGGCCGCGACGGAACAGCCAGCCGAGATAGCCGATCGCGATCGCGGTCACCATGCCAGCCACGATCAGCGGCGCATCGAACAGCCATGGCGTGGCGAACAGCGCCAGTGAACTGGGGATGGTCGCCTGGATCATCATCGCACCGGAGATATTGGCCAGCGCCAGGCGTTCCTTGCCCTGGCGCACCCAGATCAGGGCATTGACGGTTTCAGGCAACTCCGTCGCCACCGGGCTCAGGACCAGTGCCACCAGAGACGGCGGCAGCGCGAATGCCACACCGATTGCTTCGAGCTGCACCACGAAGAGCCGCGAGGCCGCTGCAATCACTACCAGCGCCAGCAGCGTCTGCGTGGCGACCCAGCGCATCGCCGGTTCGGCATCGGATGGGCGCAACTTCAGTGGCTGAAGTATTTCCTCTGCCGGTGCGTGGTCATCGCGGCGGAGCTCGGCGCGCACGTAGATCGCATAGGCAAGCAGAAACAGCACGCCCAACCACGGCTTGAGCGCAAAGGCGACCAGTCCCAGTCCGACCTTGACCACAAAAATCGCCAGAAACCACGACTGATCGCGCGCCAGTCGCCGATGGTCTACGCGCACGATCCGATCGGGTCGGCGCAGTCGGCGGAAGTTGACCCAAAGCGCGGCACCCACCACCGCATAGGCGATGGTAGCCAGCACCAGCGGCCCACCCAGCGCCGCGCCCACGCCGATATCGCGTGCCGCGGGGGTCTTGCCGAAGATCACCGCGACAAACGTCACCGCGCTCTCCGGCAAGGCGGTACCGAAAGCCGCCAGCACGGTGCCGGTGGCGGTCGCTCCCAGGTTCAGCTTGCCTCCCAGCCATTCCACGCCGTTGACAAAGAATTCGCAGGCGCCGTAGATCGCGCCGGCGGAACCGAAAAACAGCAGCAGGGTAAGCAACATGGGATGCGCGAGGGCCGGGCGAGCGCAGTACCGTTGGCACAACGACATCGCTCGCCCGGCCCGGGTAAGCATGTCGATGGCCAAAGGTCTCGCCGGGCGGACCACCACCGGACGGTGGCGGTTGCTGTTCGCACCATGGGACCGCGCAGCGCGGCAACCAAGGATGTTGATGCGAACGCCTCGGGGGAACGAGGCTGGCTACTCCCCAATGACAACGTGCGGATGCTAGCCGCACCGATTCGGCGACACAAGCCTGATCAGTCCACCCGCTGCGCACCAGCATGCATGGGGAAGACCACCCGCCCCGGTGACGGACGCGCTCAGCGCGGTGCAGCGAGCACGTCGTCGAGCGTCCACTGGCCGGGCGCCCGGCCGCTCAGCCAGTGCGCCGCATGCAACGCACCGCGCGCGAAAATGGCGCGATCGGTGGCCCGATGGCCCAGCTCCAGCCGCTCGCCCTCGCCGATCAGCATCGCCGTGTGCTCGCCAACGATGTCGCCGCCGCGCACCACCGCAAAACCGATGCTGCCGGGGACGCGCACTCCGGGCCGACTCTCGCGACTGTGAACCGCGGTCGCCTCCAGCGTGGTTTCACGCGCCGCCGCCGCCGCGCGGCCGAGCGCCAGCGCCGTGCCTGAAGGCGCATCCTGCTTGCGCCCGTGATGCGCCTCCACGATCTCCAGATCCCAACCTGGCAATGCCGCCGCCGCCTCGCGCAGCAGGCGCGTCAGCACCACCACGCCCAGACTGAAATTGGCTGCACGCAGGATCGCGATGCGCGCGGCGGCATGCGCCAACCGCGCCTCCAGCGCGTCATTCATGCCGGTGGTGCCACTCACCAGGGCCGTACCGTGAGCGAGGCAATGGTCGAGCATCGCCGGCAGCGCCGCCGGACCGCTGAAGTCGATCACCACATCCAGCGGCGGCGCGTTGGTCCAGTCGTGCGCATAACGCAGGCCACCATGGCCGACAGACGCTACGGGCTGACCGTCGCAGGGACTGCCTTTTGCGACCACCGCATGCGCCAGCGCGAAGCGGGTATCGCCGTCGAGCAGGGCCAGCAGGGCATTGCCCATGCGGCCGGACGCGCCGTTAAGGGCAAGGCGAACGGGGCGGGTCACTGGCTCACTCCGGTGAAGTTGCGCAATGCGCTGGATGCTATCGCATGCGCCACCGGGCTCATGCGGTGACCTTCGACCAGAACTGCTTCACCCCGTCGACCCAGCCCTTCGCGCGCGGCGTATGCTGCTCGGCGTCGCGGCCCTCGAACGTGGCTTCGAGTGATTCGAGCAGCTCGCGCTGCTGCCTGGTAAGCCGCACCGGCGTCTCCACCACCACGCGGCAGATCAGGTCGCCGTGCCGGCTGCTGCGCACCGACTTGACCCCGCGTCCGCGCAGACGGAACTGGGTGCCGGTCTGCGTCTCGGCGGGAATGCTGATTGGCACCTCGCCTTCCAGCGTCGGCACCGGCAGCTCCGCGCCCAACGCCGCCTGCGAGAAGCGGATCGGCAGCTCGCAGTACAGATCATTGCCCTCGCGCTGGAAGATCGCGTGTTCGCGCACGCGCACCTCCACGTAAAGATCGCCGGCCGGCGTGCCGGCAGGACCGGCCTCGCCCTGCCCGCTGAGCCGCACGCGGTCGCCATTGTCGACGCCGGCGGGAATCTGCACCGACAGCGTGCGGGTCTCCTCGATCCGGCCCTCACCGTGGCACTTGCGGCAGGGCTTCTCGATCGCCTGGCCCGTGCCGCCGCAGTGCGGGCACGCCTGCTGCACCGAGAAGATGCCGTTCTGCATGCGCACCTGGCCGTGGCCGCGGCAGGTCTTGCATTGGCTGACCTTGCCGTCCTCCGAGCCGCTGCCGTTGCAGTGATGGCAGTTGACCTGGGTCGGAATCTCGATCTGTCGGCTGACGCCGAAGACGGCCTCCTCCAGATCCAGCTCCATGATGTAGCGCAGGTCGGCACCGCGGCGCTGGCGGCCGCGACCACCGCCACTGCGACCGAAGATGTCACCGAAGATGTCGCCGAAGATGTCGCCGACATCGCCGAAACCGGCGCCGCCGCCGCGACCGCCCATGCCATGCTCGAAGGCAGCGTGGCCGTGCTGATCGTATATCGCGCGTTTCTGCGCATCGGCCAGCACTTCGTAGGCCTCCTTGGCCTCCTTGAACTTGTCCTGGGCAGCCGGGTCGTCCGGACAGCGATCCGGGTGGTACTTCATCGCCAGCCGGCGGAAGGACTTCTTCAGCTCGGCCTCGCTGACGCTGCGCTCGACGCCCAGCACTTCGTAATAGTCACGCTTGCTCATGCCTGCATCCACACTGCTCTCGTCCCGCCCCTGCATGGAACCGAAGGGTTCCCCTTCCCGCTTTCAGCAGGCAGCCCGCGCCAGGATAATTCCCGGCGCGGGCTGATCAAATCGACCGTGCCGTTAGCGGCTGCCGATTACTTCTTGTCGTCTTTCACTTCGGTGAACTCGGCGTCCACCACATCGTCCGGCTGCGCCGAGCCGCCCGGTGCGGCTTGCGGACCGGCATCCGCGGAGGCGCCGCCGTGAGCTGCCGCATGCAGCGGCTGCGCCACCTGTTCGAGCTTCTCGACCTTGGCCTCGATGGCCGCCTTGTCATCGCCGCTCTTGACCTTTTCCAGATCGGACAGCGCACCCTCGATACTGCTGAGCTGATCCGGCGGCACCTTGCCGCCGTGCTCCTTCAGCGCGCTGCGGGTGGCGTGCACCAGCTGATCGGCCTTGTTGCGGGTGGCGACCAGCTCGTGGAACTTCCTGTCCTCTTCCTTGTGCGCCTCGGCGTCGGCCACCATCCGCTGGATCTCGTCCTCGGACAGGCCCGAGCCGGCCTTGATCTCGATCTTCTGCTCCTTGCCGGTCTTCTTGTCCTTGGCCGACACGTGCAGGATACCGTTGGCGTCGATGTCGAACGTGACCTCGATCTGCGGCATGCCGCGCGGTGCCGGATCGATGCCGGACAGATCGAACTTGCCCAGCGACTTGTTTGCGCTGGCGCGCTCGCGCTCACCCTGCAGCACGTGCACGGTGACCGCAGTCTGGTTGTCGTCGGCCGTGGAGAAGGTCTGCGCGGCCTTGGTCGGCACGGTGGTGTTCTTCTCGATCAGCTTGGTCATCACGCCGCCCATCGTCTCGATACCGAGCGACAGCGGCGTGACGTCCAGCAGCAGCACATCCTTGACGGTACCGCCGAGCACGCCGCCCTGGATCGCCGCGCCGACGGCGACGGCCTCGTCCGGATTGACGTCCTTGCGCGGCTCCTTGCCGAAGAAGTCCTTCACCGACTCCTGCACCTTGGGCATGCGGGTCTGGCCGCCGACGAGGATCACCTCGTTGATGTCCGACACGCGCAAACCCGCATCCTTCAGCGCGGTGCGGCACGGTTCGATGGTGCGCTTGATCAGCTCGTCCACCAGCGACTCGAGCTTGGCGCGAGTCAGCTTGATATTCAGATGCTTCGGACCGGAAGCGTCGGCAGTCACGTACGGCAGATTGACGTCGGTCTGATGATTGGACGAGAGCTCGATCTTGGCGCGCTCGGCGGCGTCCTTCAGGCGCTGCAGCGCAAGCGGATCCTTGCGCAGGTCGATGCCCTGCTCCTTGTTGAACTCATCGACGAGGTAGTCGATGACGCGCATGTCGAAATCCTCGCCACCGAGGAAGGTATCGCCATTGGTGGCGAGCACCTCGAACTGCTTCTCGCCATCGACTTCAGCAATTTCGATGATCGACACGTCGAAGGTGCCGCCGCCAAGGTCGTACACGGCGATCTTGCGGTCACCACCCTTCTTGTCCAGCCCGTAGGCCAGCGCGGCGGCGGTCGGCTCGTTGATGATGCGCTTGACGTCGAGGCCGGCGATCTTGCCGGCGTCCTTGGTCGCCTGGCGCTGGCTGTCGTTGAAATAGGCCGGTACCGTGATCACCGCCTCGGTGACCGGCTCGCCAAGATAATCCTCGGCGGTCTTCTTCATCTTCATCAGCACCTTGGCGGCGATCTCCTGCGGCGCCATCTTCTTGCCGTCGGAGGTCTGCACCCACGCGTCGCCGTTGTCATGCGCGACGATGCCATAGGGCACGATGTGCAGGTCTTTCTGCACCTCGGCGTCGGTGAACTTCCGGCCGATCAGGCGTTTCACCGCATAGAAGGTGTTTTTCGGATTGGTCACGCTCTGGCGCTTGGCCGAGGCACCCACCAGCACTTCGCCGTCCTTGTTGAAGGCGACGATGGATGGCGTGGTGCGGTCACCCTCCGAGTTCTCGATGACCTTGGCGGTGCCGCCATCCATCACGGACACGCACGAGTTGGTCGTGCCCAGGTCGATGCCGATGATCTTGCCCATGTCTATGCTCCGAATCTTGATGGCGGCCCCCGCGGCCGCGGCTGTTTTCCAGATGGGGGCCTGGCCTGGCGATTCAATGCCGGCAAGGCCCCGGATGTGATGTCATTGCGATCGCCGGCGCGCCCAGCAGGCAGGCGCCGGCGGAAACCTTCAGTCTTGCGCGACCGCCACCAGCGCCGGGCGCAGCAGCCGGTCATTCAGCACGTAGCCTTTCTGCAGCACGCGCACCACCGTACCCGGCGCCTTGCCGGGCGCCTCGACCATGCTGACCGCGTGATGGCGCTGCGGATCCAGCGGCTGGTCGAGTGGATCGATCTGCGCCATGCCATGATTCTCGGCGACCTTCAGCAACGACTTCAGGGTGAGGCTGATGCCTTCGCGCATCGAGGCAAGGTCACCGCCTTCGACCGCCAGCCCACCCTCCAG
>JAJXTX010000059.1:0-4538 GCA_021783385.1 Pseudomonadota bacterium | reverse complement strand
GCCATCAGATTGGTCTGGCCACTGACCAGCACATCGTTGCCACCGGCCTGCGGCGCGAACGAGGCGGTGGCCAGCTCCATCGTGCTGGCGAGCAGGCGGTTGAGCTCGCTGCCGGCCTCGCGCAATTCGGCCAGCAGGTGCGCACGGATATCGTCCACACGAAAGCCGGCGAACTGGGTGTTGAGGTAATTGGCGGCCTGCTCCAGCTCGCGGCTGTGCAGCGGCTTGGCCAGCTGCACGATGCGGTTCTGCACCTGATTATCGCTGAACACCAGGATCACCAGCACACGGGCATCCGGCAGCGGCACGAAATCAATATGCCGCAGGGGAAAATCCGCTTGCCGCGGCACTGTCACCACGCCAGCAAAACGTGTCATCGCCGACAGTAGCGTGGAGGCATTGCCGAGCAGGTCCAGCGTGCTCGAAGGGCCGGGCGGCAACTCGCGCTGCAATCGCGCCATCTCATCTGGCGGCAACGGCTGCAATTCGATCAGGCTGTCGACAAACAGGCGCAGGCCGCGTGGTGTCGGCACGCGCCCGGCCGAGGTATGCGGCGAGGAGACCAGCCCGGCATCTTCAAGGTCGGCCATGATGTTGCGAATGGTGGCCGGGCTCACATCCAGCCCCGACGAGCGCGACAGTGTGCGCGAACCCACCGGCTCGCCGTCGACCAGGTACCGGGCGATCAGCGTGCGCAGCAGGCGTCGCGTGCGTGCATCCAGATCGTGGCTATGCGGGTTGATCATGCGCTGTAGCAATCCCTGAGACTACACAGAAATAAGGTCTGCGCGCCCAGCTTGCAAGTGACCGCAGTGTCTTGCAGCGCGGACCTGCCGTTACAATCGTTCCACTTCACCAGCTTCGCAGCCCATGCTTACTTCGCTCTACGTCCGACATTTTGCCGTGGTCGAGGCCGCCGAGATAGTGTTCGGGCCGGGGCTGACCGTGGTCAGTGGCGAGACCGGCGCCGGCAAGTCGCTGCTGGTCGACGCGCTGATGCTGCTGGCCGGCGCTCGCGCCGACAGTGGCATGGTGCGCGCCGGCAGTGATCGGGCCGAGCTGGCGGCCGAGTTTGATCTTGCCGAACTGCCCGCCGCCCGCCACTGGCTGCAGCGCGAGGAACTCGACGACGATGGCGGTTGCCAGCTGCGGCGGGTGATCCGCGCCGAGGGCAGCTCCAAGGCATGGATCAACGGCCGCCCCGCCAACACCCGCCAGCTGGGCGAACTGGCCTCGCTGCTGGTGGAGATCCATGGCCAGCACGAGCATCAGGCGCTGCTGTCGCGTACCCACCAGCTGGCCCTGCTGGATGCCTGCGCCGGCCACGATGCCCTGCTGGTCCGTGTGCGCGACAGCGCGCTGCAGTGGCGCGAACTCGGCCAGCGCATCAGCAAACTGAGCGGCGGAACAGACCGCGACGGTCGCCTCGACCTGTTGCGCCACGAGCTCGCCGAACTGGAAAAATGGGTGCTGCCGGCCGACCAGCTCGCCGAACTCGAAGCCAGCCACAAGCGGCTGGCCAATGCCGGGCGACTGGCCGAGGGCTCCGCCGGCGTGGTGGAGCTGCTCGACGGCGACAGCGAGTTCGCCCTGCGTCGCGCGCTCGGTCGGGCACAGGCCGAACTCGGCAAGCTGGCCGGACTCGACACTCGGCTGGCGCCTGCGCTCGAGCTGCTCGACAGCGCCATGATCGCGCTGGGCGAGGCGGCTGACAGCCTGGGCCGCTACGCGCAGGATGTCGACCTCGACCCGGAGCGCTACAGCGCAGTCGACAGGCACCTGGCGCATCTGCATGAGCTGTCCCGGCGGCATCGGCTGCCGCTGGCCGAACTGCATGACAAGCTGAGCGCATTGCGCGACGAACTGGCCGAGCTGGAAGGCGCCGGCGAGGCGCTGGAAAAACTGGCTGGCCAGCGCGAGCGCCTGCAGCAGGACTACGCCGATGCCGCGGCGCAACTGAGCGAATCCCGCGCCGTCGCCGCCGTGCGGCTCGGCGCCGAAGCCAGCGCCCTGATGGCGGAACTGGGCATGGCCGGTGGCGTGCTGCGCATCGAGCTGGAGCCGTTGACCGGCAACGAGCCCGATCCGCAGGGGCAGGAACGCTGCGAACTGCTGGTCAGCGCCAATCCCGGCCAGCCGCCCAGGCCGCTGCGCAAGGTGGCCTCCGGTGGCGAGCTGGCGCGCATCAGCCTCGCCATCGAAGTCGCCACGCTCGGCAAGGACACCGTCGGCAGCATGATTTTCGATGAGGTCGATAGCGGCATCGGCGGCGCGGTGGCCGAAGTGGTGGGGCAGAAGCTGCGCGCGCTCGGCCAGCAGCGGCAGGTGCTGTGCGTCACCCATCTGCCGCAGGTCGCCGCGCAGGGCCATGCGCACCTGCTGGTCAGCAAGCACAGCGACAACGGCTCCACCCACACGCGCATCGCCAGCCTCGATGCCGCGGGCCGGCGCGACGAGCTGGCGCGGATGCTGGGCGGCGTCGAGATCACCCGCGAAACCCGCGCGCATGCGAAGCAGATGCTGGATCGCGCGCAAACCGCCTGAGCGGCACGCGGATCAGCCGCTGGTAGCCAGCAGCCCGCGCTGGCTGGCCAACCGGTACAGATCCAGCTCGGAGCCTGCGCCGAGCTTGCCCATCAGGCTGGCGCGATGGATGTAGATCGTTTTCTGACCGATCCCCAATGCCCCCGCCACCTGCTTCGGCGTGCGGCCACCGGCCAGCAGCAAAAACACCTCGCGTTCGCGCGCGGTCAGGCGGCTGAGCGGATCGAGCCCGGTATCCGGCCGTTCGGCACGACGCTGGCGCAGATCCGAACTCAAGAAGCACTCACCCTGCATCACCGCACGCAGGCCCGCGACCAGTTCCTCCGGTGCCACGCCCTTGGTCACGTAGCCGCGCGCACCGCGGCGCAGCGCCTCGGAAATATAGGGTTCGCCGTCGTGCATGCTCAGCACCACGATGCGCGTCTGCGCGGCCACGCTGAGGAGATGTTCGATCAGCGGCAGGCCGCTGCCGTCAGGCAGCGACAGATCCAGCGCCACCAGGTCGGGGCGCCAGTGGTTTACCGCCTCCACCGCGTCATCGGCGCAGCGGCATTCGGCCACCACATCCAGATCCGGCTCAAGCTCGATAAGCCGCTTGAATCCCTCGCGGACTATGGCGTGATCATCGACCAGAACAATGCTGTGCATCGGCCTACTCTACACAGAGACCCGGTCGCTGTGCATCCAGGCAGGCAGCCGGCAGCCCGGCGATCGCGCATGTACCATCCGCCCATGCGCGTGAAATCACTTTATCGGACCGCCTCCGGCCCGCTGCTCGGGGTTGGCTACGTGCTGCTGTGGCTGCTGTTGTGGCCTACCGTACAACCGTACTGGATGCTGCCATACGGGTTGCGGTTCGGCGCCTTGCTGCTGACTCCCGTACGCCACTGGGGCTGGCTGCTGGGCGGAGAGCTGGCCGCCGCTGCCGGCATCGACCTGACCCACGGCCTCCCGCTGGGCTGGATGGGGTTCTTCGGCAATGCCCTGCCCGAACCGCTGGTGGTGGCGGCCAGCCTCGGCCTGCTGCGCCAACTCAATCTGCACGCCAGCCTGCAAAGCCCGCAGGAGGTAACCCAACTGGTGCTCTCCATCGTACTGGTGGTGGCAGCCACCACGGCGGCGGATGCGGCACTGATGGTATCGCTGCACGCGCCTGGCTCGACCGACCTGATGATTAGCATGCTGGGGGAGAAGCTGCTCAGTCATTACCTGGGCGTGCTGCTGGTCGTGCCGCTGATGATCATGCTGCTGCGCAGCCGCCTCGACCCGCACGCGCTGACTAACCTGCTGATGGATGGCCTGCTGGTGATGCTGCCCTCGATGGCGATTCTGCTGTTGCTCTCCGAGCAGGCTGCACCTCAGCCGCAATTCGCCCGCGTGCTGTCGCTGGCGCCGGTGCTGTTCTTTGCGTTTCGCCACGGCTGGCGCGGGGCCAGCCTGTCGATGATCGTTTCCAGCCTCGGCATGACCCTGGTCGACCAGCACCTCGGGCACGCGCCGGCCACGGCAGCCGGGTACCTGTTCCTGGCCGTCGCCGGCACCGGCGCGCTGATGCTGGGATCGGCCACCGATGCCTTGCGCCGCAGCAGTGAGCGGATGGTCGAGCAAAACGTGTACCTCGGCGCAGTCAATCGGCGGCTGGATCAACTGGCCCATCAGCTGCGCAGCGCAGCCCGCGGCAATCTGCAGGCCGATGAAAACCAGCGCCGGCACATGGCCGCCGAGTTGCACGACGAACTGGGGCAAAACATCACCGCCATCCAGACCAGGGTAAAGCTGGCCCAGAGCCGGCTGCGCGCGGCCGGGCTGGAAGACATCAGCACCTCGATCAACACCATCCTGGCCCATATGCGGCGAGCCTTGCATCGCATGCTGGACGACCTGCGGCCGGCCGTGCTGGACGAATTCGGGCTGCTGCGAGCGCTGGATGAGGGGCCGATCCGCGACCTTCTCAACAGCGCCGGCATGGTCTATCACACCAAACTGCACGGCGA
>JAJXTX010000368.1 GCA_021783385.1 Pseudomonadota bacterium | reverse complement strand
CTGCGCTTGAGCAGCTCGGCCAGCGCCAGCAGCCGCGCGCGGGTGGCCGCGTCGGGCAGCAAGGCGAAAAACAGCCGGTGCACCTGGCTGGCGGCGACCGCGCCGCCGAGCAGGTCGAGCTGGCGGGGAGAGGAGAGCAATTGCTGGATGGCCATGCGCCCTGTGTAGCATGCCCCGCAGCGGCTGTGCAGCATACGCCGCCCGACCCAGCGGGTGGCGCGTTTCATGGGAGTTATCGCCCCGCCTTCGACGGCACGCTGGCGCGCAACCCACATGGGCCGCGGGGTGGCGATTCGCCTGTGTAGGGCGGGCACCGCCCGCCGGCTTCCATCCGTGCGGCATGCACAAAACGGCGGGCCGTGCCCGCCCTACAAAAGCCGTTTCGATCCACCGGCTGCGGGATGCTTGATGGGAGCGACTGAAGCCGCTCCCGCCACGGCAGTTCTTCCCGGCTCTTATGATGGTGCCGACCCGCCCTGCATCTTTGGCATACCGACACCGCCAGGCCCGCGCATGCATCCGCTCATTCCGCTCCTCGTCCTGCTGCTGGTGCCGCTTTATCTCCACTGGTATTTCGCACGCACGAAAGCCATGGTCGCGGGATGGGCCGCGGCCAACCGGATGAGCATACTGGAAAGCCGGCGGCTGTGGTTTCCGCCGCTGGGCATGTTTCTCACCACCAGCAAGTCGCAGATGATCGTGCGCATCCGGGTCTACGACGAAACGACCCAGCGCATCCGCAGCGGCTGGCTGCGCCTGGGCAGCTACTGGTGGGGCGTGCTGGATGCCGATGCGGTCGAGGTGCGCTGGGAGGACGCCTGAGCCGCTTGCTGGCCGCCGGCGGCCCCGGCCCGCCTATCGCGCCGGCTGCCGCGTAGGGCAAAATCACGTTCCCCCGCGATGCCGGCGCCCCCATGTCCTCCAGCGGTTATTCGCTACGCGCCCATCTGGTTGAGAGCCTGACCGGCATCAAGCGGCCGGACGTGCCGCTGCAGGTGGTGCTGCGCAATACCGCCGCGGTGATCGTGCCGATGGGCATCGGCATCGCCATGGGCTATCCGCAGATCGGGCTGGGCGTGGGTGCCGGCGCACTCAACACGATGTTTTCCGATCAGCCCGGACCGTATCGCCAGCGCCTGCAGCAGCTGCTGCTGGCGTCGCTGGCGGCGGGGCTGGCCTCGCTGATCGGCCTGCTGATCGGCGACCAGCTGCTGCCGATGCTGGCGGCCACCGCCGCGTTCGGTTTCTTCGGCGGCCTGCTGGTGGTGTTCGGCGTCGACATCGCCCGCGTCGGCATGACCAGCATGATCCTGCTGGTGATCACGGCGGCCACGCCGACCACGCCCGCGGCCGCGCTGGACGGCGCGCTGCTGATCACCGCCGGCGGCCTGCTGCTGACGCTGTTCTCGCTGGCGGCGTGGCCGTGGCAGCGCTACCTGCCGGAACGCCACGCGCTGGCCGGTGTGTATGCCGGCCTCGCCGCGCTGGCACGGCAACCGCGGCACGACGACGCCGACGTGCCCGCGCTCACCGATGCGATGACCACGCTGCAGCACACCCTGCTGGGCCGGCATCGCTCGCACGGTCGCGCGATGGAGGCGTTCGGCGTGTTGCTGGAGCTGGCCGAACGGATTCGGCTGGAACTCACCGCGATGGTCGAGCTGCATGCGCAGCCGACCGTCCACGCGCTGTTTCGCGAGGATGCCGCGCGCGTGCTGGCGGCGATCGCCGAAGCGCTGGAACGCGGCGAATCGTCCGAACACGCCGGCCACGCCCTGCAGACCCTGCAGGCCAGCGAGCAGGCGCTGCTCGGCAGCGGCGGCGGCGTGACCGGCGGCCTGGCCGCGCACATCCATGCGCTGTCCGGCCAGCTGGCCGCGGCGGTGCGCAACGCCGACTGGGCCGGCAGCGGCGGCGAGCTGCGCGCCAGCGCGGCAGAAACCCGCCTGCCCAAGGCGCTGCGCAGCAGTTCGGCGTGGGCCACCCTGCGCGCCAGCCTCACGCCGCGCTCGATCGCGTTCCGCCACGCCGTACGCATGGCCGTCAGCTTCAGCCTGGCGCTGCTGGTCTCGCGCTTGCTGCAGCTGCCACACGGCTACTGGCTGCCGATGACCGCCGCGATCGTGCTGCGGCCGGACTTCGCCGCCACCTTCAACTTCGGCCTGCTGCGCGTGGTCGGCACCGTGCTGGGACTGGTGCTGACCACCGCATTGCTGCACATCACGCCGAACGAGCCGTGGGCGCATCTGGCGCTGATGGCGGTGCTGTGCATGGCGTTCCGCTACCTGGCCACCGCGCATTACGGCATCGCGGTGGCCGCGCTCACCGGCGCGGTGGTGATCCTGCTGTCGTTCTACGGCGTCAACCCGAGCACGGCGGTGCTGGACCGGGTGGTCAACACCGCGCTCGGCTGCGGCCTGGCGCTGCTCGCCTACATCGTCTGGCCGACCTGGGAGCGTGGCCGCGCGCGCGGCGCGCTGGCGGTGATGCTGGACGCCTACGCCAGCTACCTGCTGGCGCTGGCGCAGCCCGGCCAGCGCAGCGCGCACCGCGAGACGCGCAGCGCGGCGCGCACCGCGCGCAGCAATGCGCAGGCCTCGATCGAGCGCATGCGCAGCGAGCCGGCCACGCCACCGC
>JAJXTX010000367.1 GCA_021783385.1 Pseudomonadota bacterium | reverse complement strand
GAGGTGCGCTTCCAACTGAACGGCTCGCGCCCGATTTCTTCGTTACTTGAGGCCATCTGTCACTGTCTGAAGCTGATCAATCGAAAGATAACGCTACCGCAGCGGTTAGCCCGAAACCGCCGTTTGCTCGGACGGGACTCGCCGCTAGGGAGACGCAGGGGAAAGGTCTTCAACGGTACAACAGCACATCACTTTTGTATAGCACCCGCGAGGCAAAAATGGTCGCCCATCTGACTCGCGAGGTTACGCGCGCGCGGCGACTACTTGCCGGCGCCGGCTTTTTTCAACCATGCCTTGGCCTTCTCGGCCGTCTCCGGCTGCTGCGCCGCCAGCTTCATCGCCGCAATGGCGGCCGGGCGGTTTTTCAGGCCACGCTCGCTCTCGGCCAGCAGCATGTAAGCGGTGCCCTTGTGCTTGACGCCCTTGTCGATGCCCTGCTGGATCATCGCACGGGCCTGGCTGTATTTGTTCTCGGTCAGCAGCAGGTTGGCGCCACGGATAGCCGCCTCGCCATCGGTCGCGGTGGCCATCGCCTTGGTGTAGGCGGCGATCGCGCTGCTCACGTTGTCGGCCATCTCGTTGGCCTCGCCCAGCAGCATGTAGTTGTCGGCACTCGGTTTGACCAGGCCCTTGGCCATGCCCTCCTCGAGCACCTGGGTGGCCTTGACGGCGTTCGGCTTCGGGTCGCTGCCGGACTGGCCGGTGATCAGGTAGAGCTTGGCCAGATTGACGTAGTTGGCCTCGGTGGTGAGGGCACCGCTGGCGCGCGCCTTCTCCATCAGCTGGATGGCCTCGGCATTCTTCTGCGCCTGCATCAGCACCGCCACGGCATTGTTGAGTGCATCCGGATCCTTGGGGTTGGCGGCGAGCTGTTGCTCGGCTACCTTGGCGGCCTGATCGCCCTGGCCAGAGGCGGCATAGCTGGCCATCAGGATCTGGTTCCAGCTGTTCTCGGGCTTGTCGGTCAGCGACTGCGCCTTCTTGATCGCGGCGATCGCCTCGGGATACTTGCCGAGACGGTACTCGGCGTTGCCTTCCAGCGCGTACGAGTGGGCGGTTTCCTTCTTCCCTTCGGCGCGCCATTTGGTGATGGTGTCCAGCGCGGCCTGGTACTGGCTGTCCGCAAGCTGGAACTGCGCCAGCATGTATTCAAGCTGGAAGTAGGTGTCGTTCGGCATCACCCCGATCGCCAGCGAGCGCTGCAGCAACGCGATGGCATCCTTGTAGTCGCCGGCGTTGTACTTGATCGTGGCCAGCCCTTGCAGCGCCAGCGCCTGGGCATATTTGCTCTTGCTGCCGTCGACCAGCGGCTGCAGCAGCTGTTCGGCCTTGGCCGCGTCGCCGGCGCTGACCGCGTCCAGGCCGGCGTTGAGGTTCTTCTGGTCCTTCTCGCTGCGCAGGTCAAGCTTCGGCGCCACGCGCGTGGCGTCGGGATACTGCAGCGTCTGCTTGTCC
Organism: Pseudomonadota bacterium; assembly: GCA_021783385.1. Taxonomy (GTDB): domain Bacteria; phylum Pseudomonadota; class Gammaproteobacteria; order Xanthomonadales; family Rhodanobacteraceae; genus Rhodanobacter. The sequence continues at coordinate 1,184 of JAJXTX010000367.1, read as the reverse complement.
TTGGCGGCATGGCTGTCGCGCGCAAGCACCGGACTGCTGGCCAGCGACAGCAGCAACACCGCGCTTGCCAGCATGGTGAACCTGGGGGCATGTTTCATGGTGATCCTCTTGATTGTGTCTGCGCGTATGAAACATACCGCGTAGTCGGCGAGCGTAACCCGAGCCGGCACTCCATAACAAGTCGCAGTGCCGCATGAAAGATTGTTAAAAATCAATTACTTGGTAATTGATTTTTGTTTCCTGCGCAACCGTCTCGTCGCGCGCTGGTAACGCCGGAGCGCCGCCCGCCAGGGATGATCCCGCGGGCGGCATCGCCTACACGTCCAGATTGGCCACTTTCAGCGCATTCGCCTCGATGAACTCGCGCCGCGGCTCGACGGCTTCACCCATCAACATCGAGAACATCTGGTCGGCGGCAATCGCATCCTCGACGCCCACCTGCAGCATGCGGCGGGTCTCCGGGTTCACCGTGGTCTCCCACAGCTGCTCCGGATTCATTTCTCCCAGACCCTTGAAGCGCTGGATGCTGCGGCCCTTCTTGGCCTCCTCCAGCAGCCAGTTGCGGGCTTCGAGAAAGCTCAGCACGCCGCGCGTGGCGTTGCCGCGTCGCGCCACCGCCTCGGGCTGGATCATGCCCGCAATCTGCTGGCTGACGGCGAGGATCGGCCGGAACTCGTTGCTGCCGAAGAACGGCTGCGGCAGGAACCAGGTGTGGCTGAGACCGTGCTGTGCGCGGACGACTTCGATCGCCGCCGGCTGCTCGCCGTGCGCCGGACGCAGTGACAACCGGTAGCGCGGTTTGCCGAGTCCGCTGGCCGCCAGCCGCTGCTCAGCTCCTGCCAGCCACCCCTGGATCGCAGCGGGCTGCGCCCACACGGCCGGTTCCAGCGGCGTGTGTTCGAGCATCGCGTGGAACACGGCGGCATCGAAACGGTGCGCCAGCTTGCCGATCTGATCCAGCGCCTGCTGATAGCCCCGCAGCAGCTTTTCCAGCGCCTCGCCCGCGATCGGCGGCGCGTCCGGGCTGTAGGTCAAGGCGGCGTTGTCGACAGCACTGGAAATCAGGTAGTCGTTCAGCGCGGTGTCGTCCTTGATGTACAGCTCCTGCTTGCCCTGCTTCACCTTGTACAGCGGCGGCAGGCCGATGTAGATGTGACCACGCTCGATCAGCTCGGGCATCTGGC
>JAJXTX010000058.1 GCA_021783385.1 Pseudomonadota bacterium | reverse complement strand
TGATGGTGCGCGGCGAAAAGTGGCTGACGATCAACCAGGGCCAGGAGCTGGTGCGCATCGCCGGCATCGTGCGTCCGCAGGATATCGGCCAGGACAACACGGTCGCCTCGACGCGCGTGGCCGATGCCCGGATCAGCTACACCGGGCGCGGATCGCTCGCCGATGCCAACAGCCAGGGCTGGCTGGCGCGCTTCTTCAATTCCAAATGGATGCCGTTCTGATGAAAGCACGCCCGAAGACGGAACCGTTCCCGCACGCACGCACTGGCGGGAGCAGGGGGGGCGCGAGCACCGATCCGGCCCGCGCGGCGTCCCAACCGATGCGCGCGCCGGTCGAACGCGACGTCGGTGCCGCGCGGCGCGCGGAAGTGCGTGAGGCCTTGTCGCGCTGGCGCTCGGCTACCGTGGGCATGCTGGCATGCCTGATGGTGGCGCTGGCTGCCCCCGCGCATGCCGACAAGATCCGCGATCTGGTCTCGGTCGGCGGTGTGCGCAGCAACCAGCTGATCGGCTATGGCCTGGTGGTGGGCCTGGACGGCAGTGGCGATCAGACCACGCAGACGCCATTCACCACGCAAAGTCTGGAAAACATGCTGCAGCAGTTCGGCATCACGGTGCCGGCGAATGCGCGCCCGCAGCTGAAAAATGCGGCGGCGGTGATCATCACCGCCGATCTGCCGCCGTTTGCCAAGCCTGGCCAGAACATCGACGTCACCGTGGCCTCGATCGGCAATGCCAAGAGCCTGCGTGGTGGTCAGTTGCTGATGTCACCGCTGCGTGGTGCCGACGGCAATGTGTACGCGATCGCGCAGGGCAGCGTGGTGATCGGAGGCGCCAGCGCGCAGGGCAAGAGCGGCTCCAGCGTGCAGATCAACAGCACCGACAGCGGGCGCATCCCGAACGGAGCCTCGGTCGAACGCAGCGTCCCGTCGTCGTTCGGCAACAGCGGCAACATGATGCTCAATCTGGATACACCGGACTTCACCACGGCCGCGCGCATCGCGCAGGCCGTCAATCACGTTTACGGCGCCGGTACCGCAACTGCCGTGGATGGCGGTTCGGTCTCGGTGCGCGGGCCGCAGGACGCGTCACAGAAGGTTGCCTGGCTCGGTGCCATCCAGAGTCTGGATGTCGATCCCGGCAGCCCGCCGGCGCGCGTGGTCATCAATTCGCGTACCGGCACGGTGGTGATCGGTTCGGACGTGCGGGTGAGTGCCGCCGCCGTCGCGCACGGCGGCATCGAAGTCACCATCAGCGAACAACCGCTGGTCAGCCAGCCGGGTCCGTTCAGTGGCGGCAAGACGGCGGTGGTGCCGAGCAGCAACGTCCAGATCAGCGAGGGCAGCGGGCACATGTTCAAGTTCGGCCCGGGTGTGAGCCTGGATACCATCGTGCGTGCGGTCAACCAGGTCGGCGCCGCGCCGAGCGACCTGATTTCGATCCTGCAGGCGCTCAAGCAGGCCGGCGCGCTGCACGCGGAACTCGTGGTGATCTGATGGCGATCGGCGGCGACAACGCGATTCAGAGTGTCAACACCTGGACCGACCTGTCCGGCTTCAGCGCGCTGCGCCAGCGTGCGCAGACCGACAGCAAGGCGGCGTTGCCGATCGTCGCCAAGCAATTCGAATCCATCTTCACCCAGATGATGCTGAAGTCGATGCGCGATGCCAATTACGGCGATCCGCTGTTTGACAGCCAGTCCGGCAATGCCTGGCAGGGGCTGTTCGATCAGCAGCTCTCGGTCACACTCTCGGCGCAGGGCCATGGCCTCGGCATTGCCGACATGCTGGTTCGCCAGCTGGGCGGTGCGACCGCGGGCCCCGCCGTGCCCGGCCAGTCGCCCGCCACCACCGCGGCGAGCCCGTCGGCAGCCACGCCTTCCACCGACGACTGGCAGCAGCGTCTGGGCGCGGTGCTCAGTGCGGCAGGTGCGGCGGGACAGGCGGCCTCCCGCGTGATTCCCGGGGGCGCCACCTACGCCAACGCCGCGCAGTTTGTCAGCGAGCTGGCACCGTACGCATCCAAGGTTGCCCAGAAACTGGGTGTCTCGCTGCGTGCCGTGCTGGCTCAGGCCGCGCTGGAGACCCAGTGGGGCAAACACATGCCGGCACACGCGGACGGCAGCAGCAGCAACAATCTGTTCGGCATGAAGGCCGGTGCCGGCTGGGCGGGCGGGCGCGTCAACGTGCCGACGCTCGAGTTCGAGGGGGGCGTGCCGGTCAGGCGGCAGGCGCAGTTCCGCTCCTACGCCTCCCCGGCAGCGTCGTTCGAGGACTATGCGCGGCTGCTTGCCGAGAATCCCCGCTATGCCGGCGCCCTTGGCAAGGGAGACGACGTGCTCGGTTTTGCGCGCGGGCTGATCCACGGCAGCTACGCCACCGACCCTGCCTACGCCAACAAGATCGTGGCCATCGCCGACAGTCCGGTCATGCGCCAGGCACTGGCGGCGCTCAAGAACACCGTCAATTTGCCGACTACTGCAGAATGAAGCGCTCAGGAATAGCCCATGGCTAACATGCTCAGCACCGGCATCTCGGGCCTGAATGCCGCCCAGGTGGCGCTCAATACGGTGGGCAACAACATCAGCAACGCCAACACCGCCGGCTACAGCCGGCAGGTGGTGCAGCAAACCGAAGCCATCTCCCAATCCAATGGCCGTTACACCATCGGCACCGGTGTCGACGTGGTGGCGGTGCAGCGCGCGTACAGCCAATACCTGACCAGTGCGGTGTGGAGCAGCAACGCCAGTCTGCAGCGGGCAACCACGTACAACGACCTGGCCAGTACGCTCAACAGCACGCTCAGTGCCAGCGGTGATCTGCAGGGGTCGCTCGACAGCTTCTACGGTGCGTTCGGCGCGGTGGCCAGTGCGCCGAACAGCACCTCGGCGCGACAGGCATTGCTTGGCAGCGCCAGCTCGCTGACGGCCGTTTTCAATACGCTCGGGCAGCAGTTGGGTTCGCAGCAGGGCCAGGTCAGCAGCCAGATCGCCAGTACCGTCACCAGCATCGACAGCGTCATCAGCAATATTGCCGACCTCAACAAGCAGATCACCCAGTCCAACGTCAGCAGCCAGCCCAACGCGCTGCTGGATCAGCGTGACGCGCTGGTCAGCACGCTGTCCGGCTACATCGGGGTGTCCACGGTCAACGAGAGCAATGGCTCGGTGAGTGTGTATTCCACCAGTGGGCAGTCGCTGGTCAGCGGCAGCAATTTCTATCCGTTGTCCACCGCCCGCAACGCCTACGACCCGACCAGTCCGGATGTGCTCGACAGCTCGGGCGGCAACATCACCACGCGGGTCAGTGGCGGCACGCTCGGCGCGCTGCTGGACTATCGGGCGAACGTGCTCGATCCGGTGCAGAACCAGCTGGGTCAGGCGGCGGTCGCGCTTGCCTCCAGCGTGAATGCACAGCAGGCGCGGGGCCTGGATCTCAATGGCAAGCAAGGTGCCCCGATCTTCAGCGTGCCCGCACCGGCGGTGCTGGGCGCGGCTGGCAATCTGGGCAATGCGGCGGTCACGGCCACGATCAGCAATGTTTCCCAGCTGACCGCGTCGGATTACAAACTCAGCTACAACGGCACGCAGTGGAACCTGCAGACCACCACCGGGCAAAACGTGGCGTTGACGACCAATGCGAATGGCAGCCTGTCGGCCGACGGCCTCACGTTCAGTGTCTCCGGTACGGCGCAGGCGGGCGACAGCTACCAGATCCAGCCCACCCGCAATGTGGCGGCCGGGCTGGCCGTGGTGATGACTGACCCCAAGGGCATCGCTGGTGCTGCAGCGCTCGTCACGAATGCCGCTACGACCAACACGGGCAGCGCAGCGGCCGGTGCCGTTGTCGTCACCGACCCCACCAACCCGGCGCTGCTCAGCAATGCCACGGTGACGTTCACCGCAGCGAATGCCTACTCGGTCACCGATGGCAGCGGCACCGTGCTGGCGAGCGGTACCTATGCGTCTGGCCAGTCGATTTCGGCCAACGGCTGGAGCATCCCTTTTGCGGGGACACCGGTGGCCGGCGACAGCTTCAAGCTGACGGCCAACACCAGCGGGCTCAACGACAACAGCAATGCGCTGACCCTGGCCGGCATGGCCAGTCTGGGGGTGCTCAGCGGCGGCACCACCTCGGTGCTCGGCGCCTACGCCAGCCTTACCACCATGATCGGCAACGTGGGCAGCCAGGCGGCCGTCAACCTGACCACGCAGACCAGCCTGAACCATCAGGCGGTTTCTGCCCAGCAGAGTGTTTCCGGCGTGAACCTGGATGAAGAGGCCGCGAACATGGTCAGGTTTCAGCAGGCCTATCAGGCGTCGGCGCAGATCATCGCCACCTCGCAGACCATCTTTTCCAGCCTGCTGTCAGCCGTCCAGAGGTAATCGCCATGCGCCTTTCCACCAGCTGGATGTACCAGCAGTCGACCAGCACGATGCTCAGCCAGCAAAGTGCGCTCGCCGCGACCCGCAACCAGGTCAGCACCGGGCGGCGCATCAATGTGGCGTCGGACGATCCGGCGGGCGCCGGGCAGATGATCAGCCTCGATCACATACTGGCCTCCAATACGCAGTACACGAACAACATCAACAACGCCACCACCCGCCTGTCCAGCGAGCAGTCTGTCCTGAGCTCGGTGGGCAACGTGCTCGACAGCGCGCGATCCATGGCCATCCAGGGTATCAACGGGTCGCTGGCCAGCAGCGATCGTTCCGCCATGGCGACCCAGCTGGGCCAGCTGCGCGACCAACTGGTGCAACTGGCCAATGCCAGTGACGCCAATGGCAATGCCCTGTTCGCCGGCACCAGCACCAACACCACGCCGTTCGTGAAGAGTGCCTCGGGCGCGGTGGCCTATACGGGGACGGACGTCACCCAGATGACCTCGGCCGGCCCGGGCCTGCAGATTCCCACCAGTGACGCCGGCAGCGGCCTGTTCATGGCGATCCCCTCCGGCAACGGCAGCTTCACCGCCAGTGCTGGCAGCGCCAATGCCGGAACCCTGGTGGTGGGGGCCAACAGCGTGACCGACCCGGTGGCCTGGAGCAGCGCCAGCGCATCCAGTGGTGGCGGCTACACCATCAGCTTTGGAGCGGGGGGCAGCTGGACCGCCGCCAATGCGAGCGGAAGCCCGGTGCTGGACAGCGCGGGCAACCCGGTCGCGGGCACGTACCAGGATGGTGGCAGCATCAGTTTCAACGGCATGTCGATCAGCATGAGCGGCACGCCTGCGCCCGGTGACACGGTGGCCGTGAAGGCGGGCGGCACGCAGGATATTTTCACCACGCTGAACAACATGATCGTCGCGCTCCAGGGCAGTGGAAGCGCAGCGCAACTGTCGAACACGCTCAATCGGCAAATCGAGTCCATCGATAACACCAAGAGCGCCGTGACCGCTACCGAAGTGGCCATTGGTGGGCGCATGACGACCCTGAATCAGCAGCAAAGCGTTTATCAGAACCTGAGTGTCACGTATCAGGCCGCACTCTCGAACGTACGAGATGTGGACGTCTATACGGCCATAAGCAATTTGTCGTCGCAGTCGGTCGCGCTGCAGGCATCGCAGCAGGTCTTTTCGCAGATCAAGTCGATGACCTTGTTCAATTACATCAAGTAGGGCAATGCGCCGTTCGGCAGGCAAGCGTCCGGGCCCGCCGGGCTCGTCTTTTCAGGTCGCGACAGGGATTGCGAGTGGCGCAATCGGCGGGTGAGTCCGTGCGGCTTGCACGACCCGGAAAAAATATCCATAGCTGAAGCTCAAGTATTTTCAGGCGACGCCGAAAAACTACCTGAGGCGGGTGGTACTCCAGCGTTGGAGCCTTACCGCCGGGATGAAGAACTTTAGACAAACCGGCTTCAGGTTTCCCTTCAGGAGATACCCATGACACTTAGCATCTACACCAACATCAACTCGCTGACCGCGCAGAACAACCTCTCCAAGTCGCAGAGTGCGGTGGCCCAGGCGACCGCGCGTCTGTCGTCCGGTCTGAAGATCAACAGCGCCACCGACAACGCGGCGGGCTACGCGATCTCGACCAATTTCACCACCCAGATCGGCGGCCTCGGCCAGGCGAGCTCGAACGCCAGCGACGCGATCAACCTGGCGCAGACCACGCAGTCCGCGCTGAGCCAGGTCACGGCGAACCTGCAGGCGATCCGCGATCTGGCGGTGCAGTCGGCCAACGGCAGCTACACCAACGCCGACCGCGCCTCGATCGACACCGAAGTGCAGCAGCGCCTGGCGGAAATCACCCGTATCGCCAACCAGACCGACTTCAACGGTCAGAAGGTACTGGACGGTTCGCTCGCCACCCTGAGCTTCCAGGTCGGCGCGAACGTCGGCCAGACCATCAGCGTGAACGTGAGCCAGGGCGTCAAGACCAGCCAGATCGGCGCGGTGGCTGAAGTTTCCGGCGGTGCGATTTCGGCGAGCGCGTTCGCGCCCACCTCGGGCTCGGTCACCGGCTCGGCGGCAGCGACGCTGTCTTCGGCCTATACCTTCACCGTTGACGGTCACAGCGTCACGACGTCTGCAAGCGACACCACGGCGGCCCTGCTGCAGACCGACGTGCAGAACCAGTTGAACACTGCTGCTCCCGGTGCCTACACGGTCAGCAACGCGGCCGGTGTATTCAAGATCACCAACAACGCCACCGGCACCTCGTCGACGGCACCGGTGATCGCCGGCGCGGGCGCCGCCAGCTTCACCGGCGGTTCGACGACCTCGGTGGCCGGCGCCGCCAACAATCTGGGCAGCGAAGGCCTGGTGGTCAACGGAACCGCCGTCAACCTGTCCAGCGTCACCAATTTGCAGGGGCTGTCCGACGCCATCAATGCGGCCAACATCTCGGGTGTCACCGCGGCGGTGAACGCGGCGGGTACCGGCGTCAATTTCTACTCCAGCGACGTCACCAAGGGCCTCAATATCGCCGATACGGGTGCCCAGGTGGTTACGGCCACGGCGACGAACGGCAATGGCGGCGCTGCATATACCGCCGGCACCACGGCAGCGGTCGGCGGCAGCCTCGCCACCGGCACGGTGGGCACGGTGGACGGTGCCAATGACGTGATCTCGCGCATCGACGTGGCGCTGAAGACGGTCAGCAACTTGAACAGCACCCTGGGTGCGATCCAGAACCGTTTCCAGTCGACCATCTCCACGCTCAGCTCGCAGCAGAACAATCTGGCCTCCTCGCAGAGCACGATTCGCGACGCCGACTTCGCGGCGGAGACTGCCAACCTGGCCAAGGCGAACATCCTGCAGCAGGCGGGTATCTCGGTGCTGGCCCAGGCCAACTCGCAGCCGCAGCAGGTGCTGAAGCTGCTGCAGTAACCGTCACCGGGCCTGTCACGCCAACTGCGCGACCGGCCCTTGCCGGGCTTTGTAACGGCTGGGCGGCGCATGCGACAGCATCGCCGCCCGACCGACCGGAGCCGCCGGCAAAGCCCTTGCTTGCAGCGGCGAGGTTTTTGCCGGCGACTCGTCGCCCTCACCCCTCAGGGGGCCGGGCAGGATCCACCCAGCGAGATTCGCCATGACCACCAGTGCCACATCCGGCAGCAGCCTGAGCTCGTTGCTCAGTTCATTGACCAGCCCATCTCCTGCCAGCAGTACGGCAAACCCCGGCCAGGGCATTCTCAGCTCTGCCGGCATCGGCTCGGGTCTGAACGTCACCTCGATCGTGACTGCCCTGGTCAACGCCGAGCAGGCCGCGCCGCAGGCGCAGATCACCCGGGCGACCGCCCAGGACAACAGCACCTTGTCCGCCCTCGGTACGCTGAGCAGCACGCTCAATGCGCTGCAGACGGCGGTGGTCGCACTGACCAACACCAGCACGTACAACACCTATACCGCATCGCTGGCCAATACCACCATTGGCACCGTCAGTACCCTGAGCAATGCCCAGCCGGGCAGCTATGCCTTGAATGTGACGCAGCTGGCCACGGTGCAGCAACGTACCAGTGCGACTTATGCCAGCACCGCGGCCATTGGCAGCGGTACGCTGAATATCGCGGTGGGCAGCAGCAGCGTCAGCATCAACGTCTCCTCCACCGCCACGCTGCAGGACATTGCCACCGCGATCAATGGCGCCTCGGGCAACCCCGGAGTGACGGCCACGGTGATCAACGGCACCGGCGGCTCGCAGCTGTTGCTGAGCTCCAACAAGACCGGCATCGCCAATGGCTTCACCATCAGCGCTGCCAGTGGCAGCAGCTCCGGCCTCGCGAACCTGGCGACCACATTGAATACGGCGGGCAGCAGCGAAGCCAAGGATGCGCAGCTGACGCTCAACGGCATCGCCGTCGACAGCGCCAGCAATGCGGTCAGCGGCGCCATCGGCGGCGTGACGGTGAACCTGGCCGCGCTGGGCAGCACCACCCTCAACGTGACACAGGACACCAGCAGTACGGTGACCGCCATTCAGGCTTTCGTGACCGCCTACAACAGTTACGTCAGCTCGGTCGGCTCGCTGTCCAGCTACAACGCCACCACCCAGGTGTCGGGCCCCTTGCTGGGGGATTCCACCCTCAATTCGGTGCAGAGTCAGATTTCCGCCGCCCTCAGCAAGAGTGTTCCCGGCAATAGCATCGGTTCGCTGGCCAGCCTCGGCATCACCCGTCAGGCCGATGGCACGCTGTCGCTCAATTCGACCACGCTGAACAGCGCGCTCAGCGCGAATCCCGCGGCGGTGCAGGATCTTTTCTCCGGCACCAGCGGTTACGCGACGAATCTCAATGTCGTCATGGACATATTCACCTCCAGCACCGGGATCATCGCGACCCGTCAGCAGAGCATCACCAGCAGTCTGAGCAAGCTTTCGGCTCAGCAGACGGCGTTGAACGCACGCATGGCGGTCTATCAGCAGCAGTTGCAGGCGCAATACACCCGCCTCGACACATTGATGTCCAGTCTGAACAACACCAGCAGTTTTCTGACGGCCATGCTGGCCCAGTTGAGCAACCCGTCAAAGCCGTGATCTGACAGGAGACCGACATGACCAACGGATACATGCGCAAAGCCAGCGCGATCTACCAGCAGAACAGCGTGCGCGGCAGTGTCGAAGGTGCCGACTCGCATCAGTTGATCGGCATGTTGCTTGACGGCGCCATCGACCGGATCAACCAGGCACACGGGCACCTGACGCATGGCCATGTGGCGGGCAAGGGTCGCAGCATCACGGGTGCGCTCGCCATTGTCGGCGAACTGCGCGACAGCCTGAATCACAAAGTGGATCGCACCCTCAGCCAGCGGCTGGATTCGCTCTATCAATACGTGACGCACATTCTTCTGCAGGCGCAGTTGAACAACGATCCGGCCGGCCTGGATGAGGCCGTCAGCCTGCTCACGCCGATCCGTGACGGCTGGCAGGCGATACGCGGCACCCATGTGTCGCGTCCCCAGATGGCATCGGGTGCCGTGCGGTGAGCGACCGCGTGCCAGACCATCTGGAGCGCGCCATGTGGATGAGCGTGCAGATGCTGGACGCCGCCGAAACGGGCAATTGGGCGAGCGTGGCCGCGCTGCGGCTGGAGTACCAGGACCTGCTTCGGCGCGAGCATCCGGCGAATGAGGCGACCCGTCAGACGCTGCTTGTGCTGCAGCAGCAGAATCAGGAGTTGCTGGAGCTGGCCGGTCACGCGCGCGCGGGCATTGCGCGGGAGCTGGGGCAGCATCGCCAGACGCATCGTGCGTTGAATGCCTACCTGGTGTCCGCTGGCACGCCTTGAACAGGTGCCTGGCAACAGCCGTGTCGCCGAAGCATGGCTTGCCGCTATCGTACGAGGATGATGCACCGCTGGTTCCAGGGTGCCCGGCCAGGCGCTTGCTGCCGTCGTGGTCGACTCGGTAGCAGCGCGTGGATCATGTGCAAGGCGGATATCTCATGCAAGACCAGGCGTGGCAGGCATTTTCCGGGCGGGTGAGCTGCGAGGACCAGTGGCATGTTGACTGCGTGCCGGTCGAATGGCCGTTGCCGGCCATCCAGGCCAGCCGCCTGGCCGAGCGCAATGCCAACACGCTGACGGTGATCGCTGCGCTGGAGGAGCGGCGCGCCGAGCTGGGCGAGGACGACAGCCCGCTGCTGCAGGAAATGCTGCGGATGGACGCCAAGCTCAACGCGCTGATCGACATCGTCAACCAGCTGCTGGTGCCAGTCAGTTCCCTGCCGTCGCGGCAGCCGCTGCGCTTCAACGCGGTCGGCGCGATTGTGCCTGCGGCACTGGTTCCGCCCGGCGAGGCGTTTCTGCTGCGCCTGCGTTTCGACGTGTGCCGCAGCCTGCCGCTGGAGCTGGTGGCGCGACCGGAAAAGCCATTGGACGAAAGTCGGATATTCGTGGTGTTCGCGCCGCTGGGCGACGCCCTGGGTGACGCAATCGAACGGCTGGTTTTTCGCCATCACCGACGCAAAGTGGCAGTGACGCGTCAGTCGGCCACCTGACTTCGCGATGAAGTCCGCATGCGTCGTGTGATGCACCTCACACTACGCGAAATCGGTTATGTGATGCGCTTCACATTGCTGGAGCGGGCATGGCGTGGAAATGATTGCCAGCCGCCCACGTGCTGCCGGTCGGCGAATCCATGTGGCCGCACCGAGCGCCAGCAACTTCATGCAGTTACGCCGCATCGCTGTGCGAACACCTCATCAGGCGCGCGCCAGACCGGTGGTCGGAAAAACGTCGGCCGACGTTTTGGCGACGCGGCGGCCGTCAAAAACTGGCCTTCCTTTTGCTCACTCCTGATCAAGCCGGTGACGGAAAGCCGGCACGATGAGGACAGACCTGCAGGAAGCATGGGTCTGGTCGCAGTGCAACAGCGGCGTGCAGCAGGGGCATGTAATGCTAAGAATCAATTTCCTGGTCATTGAATCCGACCAGAGGCGGGCAGACTCAATCATTTCAGCGTTGTACTTCCTGGGATACCGGCCGCAGCACGGGATGGATTGCGACAGTACGGACGAATCCACCCACGCCTGGCGCGGGGTATACATCGGCGGCATTGGCGACGTGGTCGAGGCGGAGCGCCAGTTCGCCCTGCTAGGCGCGGCGGCGACACAGATTCCGCTGCTGCTGGCCAGCGACTCCGCCTGGGCCGAGCGCTTCAGTTCAGCATCAACGCCGTTTGCCAGCCGGGTGACCGAAATCGAGTTTCCCTTGCGTTACGAGCAGTTGGCCGAGGCTCTGCGCGCCGTCCAGACGCATTCGCTCGGAAGCCAGTCCGGTAGCGCGCGCTTTGTCGGCCAGTCCGCACCGATGGCCCGCGTCAATGCCTTGATTCGCCGGGTGGCGCCATTCGATTCGAGCGTGCTGGTGCTGGGCGAATCGGGTACCGGCAAGGAGATGGTGGCCCGCGCCATTCACGAGTGCTCGCCTCGCTGCGAGAAGCCGTTTGTCGCCATCAACTGCGGGGCGATTCCGGCCGAGTTGCTGGAAAGCGAACTGTTTGGCCACGAGAAGGGTGCGTTTACCGGCGCGATCAGTGCGCGCAAGGGGCGCTTCGAGATGGCCGAGGGCGGCACGCTGTTTCTCGACGAGATCGGTGACATGAGCTTGCCGATGCAGGTGAAGCTGCTGCGGGTGCTGCAGGAACGCGTGTACGAACGGGTGGGCGGCAATCACAGTCAGCGTTGCGACGTGCGCATCATCGCCGCGACCCACCGCAATCTGGAACAGTCGATTGCGCACAACCAGTTCCGCGAGGATCTCTACTACCGGCTCAGCGTGTTTCCGCTGGAGTTGCCGTCGTTGCACGAGCGGCTGGACGATCTGCCGGTGCTGGTGTCCGAGTTCAACAAGCGGCTGGGACGCCGCGGCCTGGGCGCGGTGCGTTTCAGCGATGGCGCGCTGCAGGCGCTGCGCGCCTACCCGTGGCCGGGCAACGTGCGCGAACTGTCCA
>JAJXTX010000057.1:7636-11963 GCA_021783385.1 Pseudomonadota bacterium | reverse complement strand
CGGTGCGCTGGTGGGTGGCAGCCTGATCGTGCTGCGCCGGCATCAGCGCGAGCTGCCGATGCCGTTCGGCCCCTTCATCGCGGCCGCCGGCTGGGTCTGGTTCGTGGCCGGTGACGGACTGCTGCGCGGCTACATGCAGCTCAGCGGCCTGCGATGAGCGAACGCGAACGCGCCCTGGTGATCGCGCTGACCGGCGGCATCGCTGCCGGCAAGAGCGCGGTGGCGCGGCGCTTCGAAGCGCTGGGCGTGCCGGTGCATGATGCCGACATAGCTGCACGTGCGGTGATCGAACCGGGCAGCAGTGGGCTGGCCGCAGTGGTCGACGCCTTCGGCACGCAGGTGCTGGACGCCTCGGGCCGGCTGGATCGCCCGGCCATGCGTGAGCGGGTGTTTGCCGACCCGGTCGCGCGGCGCCGGCTGGAGGCGATCATCCATCCGCGCGTGCGCCAGTGGCTGCACGAGCGCGCGCTGGCCGAACGCGGGCCCTACTGCCTGCTGGCGATTCCGCTGCTGGCGGAAAACATCGCGCACTACCGCTGGGTCGACCGGGTGCTGCTGGTGGATGCCCCGGAAAGCGTGCAGATCGCGCGGCTGTTGGCCCGCGACGGCATCGACGAAATGCTGGCCCGGCGCATGCTGGCACAGCAGGCCACGCGTGCCGAACGGCGGGCGCTGGCCAACGACGTGATCGAGAACGACGGCGATGAGGCAGCGCTGGACGCCGCCGTGGCTGATCTGCACCGGCGCTATCTCGCGCTGGCAGCCTGACACGGACCAGCTGCTGCAGGTCCGGTCAGCACCGGGTTGCCCAAGCCCGGCCCGGCCGACCTACAATGCGCGGGTCTTCTCCACGGCCCCCACCCATGCAGCATCTCACCATCGTCACCACCGGCGGCACCATCGACAAGATCTACTTCGATGACAAGTCCGACTACAAGATCGGCGCGCCGCAGATCGGCGAGATCCTGGCCCAGCTGGGTGTGGCGTTCCAGTTCGACGTGGTTCCGATCCTGCGCAAGGACAGCCTGCACATGGGCGCCGAGGATCGCGCGCTGGTGCGCTCCACCATCGAGGCGCAGCCGCACCGCCACGTGCTGGTGACGCACGGCACCGACACCATGGTGGAGACCGCGCGCGAGCTGGCGCACATTCCGGGCAAGGTGATCGTGCTGACCGGTGCACTGAACCCCGCGCGTTTCCAGGGCTCCGATGCGGTGTTCAACATCGGCTGCGCGGTGGCCGCGGTGCAGACGCTGCCCGATGGCGTCTACATCACCATGAACGGCCGCGTCTGGGACCCGGCGAAGGTGCGCAAGAACCGCGATGCCAACCGCTTCGAGGCTGAGGACTGAGATCAGTCAGCATCGAAAACGGCCCCGGCCATCGCTGACCGGGGCCGTCATGACAATCAGTCCGGGCGGGCCTTTCGGTGGCCAGCCTCAGCCTTTCGATTACCAGTTCGCCTGCAACGTCACGCCGGAGAACGCCGTGTAGCCGTTCAGCATGATGTAGTAGGTACCTGCCGCTGGCGCGGAGAACGTGCAGCTTTCGTTGTTGCCGGTCTTGTACGGACGGCAGTTGTAGCTGCTGGTGGTCGGGTTGGAACCGAATTTCACGTACAGATCCTCGTCGCCGGTACCGCCCGAGGTGGCGATGGTGAGGCTGCCCGTCCCCGAAGGCACGGTCACCGTGTAGTACAGCTTGGTTCCGGTGGAGCCGGACAGGCCGGTCACCGGTACGCCGTTCTGCAGACCGCCAGTACCACTACCGGTGCTGTACGAGGCTTTGACAGTCACACCCGAATACGAGCTATAAGCGTGCACCTTGATGTAGTAGGTGCCCGCCTGCGGTGCGGCCACCGAACAGCTCTCGGCATTGCCGGTCTTGTACGGACGGCAATCGTAGCTGGTCAGGGTCGGTGCCGTAGCAAACCTGGTGTACAGATCGGCATCTCCGGTACCGCCGGAGATCGACATCACCAGATTGCTGGCGCCCGTCGGTACCGTGATCAGGAAGTCGCTGTCGGCACCCGTGGCTGCTGCCACGCCAGTCACACCCACGCCATTCTGCAGCGTGGTGGCGCCACTACCACCGCCCGTACCCGGGCAAGTCACTCCGACCGCGGTGAACGCCGTGATCACATCGCTCTTGACGTAGCCCAGATCGGTGGCTGCCGATTCCACGCCACAGGCGCCGGTGTTGAAGGTGGAAGTGGCCGTCCAGTAGACCTTGTTGGCCAGCGCGTAGACCTGAAACGCCTTCTTGACGTCCCAGCCGGCGGTCTTGGCCAGCAGGCAGAACGACTTGTTGTAGACGCCGCTGCTGTAATGCACGTCGAGCGTGGAGGTGTAGTTGGCCGCGTTGTCGATCGAACCGCCATCCTGCGGCGGGTTGCACATGTAGCGCAGCGCGGTGCCGTTCTTGATGATGTCGGCACCGACCAGAAAGTCATTGGCGCCGCGATCGAAGTATTCGGCCGCCTCGCCGGCGATGTCCGAGTAGGCCTCGTTCATGCCGCCGGCCTGGCCGGTGTACTGCAGCGCGGAGTGCTGCTCGGTGTAGCCGTGGCTGACCTCGTGGCTGGTCACATCCAGCGACACCAGCGGATAGAAGGTGGTGGCGCCATCGCCGAAGGTCATCACGGTGCCGTTCCAGAACGCGTTCTCGTAGCTGTTGCCGTAATGCACCTTCATCACCAGCGGAAAGCTCAGCGGGTTGCCGCCGGTGTAGCCGAGATACATGTCGTGCACGACGCTGCCGAAATGGTGCGCGTCATTCACCGGCGAATAGGCGCCGTTGATCGCATCGGTGTTGCTGGTGGGGCAGATGAAGCTGACCAAGGTGCCGGCGCCGGAGGTGGCGTGATTCAGGTTGTAGGTGGTGACATCGGCGTTCTTCAGCGTGCAGGTGCTGCCGGACTGGGTCACGTTGAGCGCGGCGTAGTTGGTGCCGTAAAGGTACTTGCCGGTTTTCAGATTGCCGCCAGGGCCATCGGCGGAGGCGTCCGTGAGGCCGTTCCAGCTCCCGATCACCAGGCCGGTGTTGGCATCGATGATGGCGGTGGGGCGGCTCGGGTGCTGCGGGTCGTTGACGAAGTACGAGACGCGGTAGACCAGCCGGGTCGCGCCATTGTCCTGCGGATACACGAACAGGTCGGCTTGCTCATTCTCGATGGTCGCGCCGCCAGCCAGCATGGTGTGCGCGTGCCCCTTCAGTGCGGACAGCGCTGCCGCCGCGGTGAGCTTCGGCGTGACCGAGGTCAGATCGAACTGCGCGTTCTGCAGCAGCTCGCCGGTGGCACGCAGCGCGTTGCCCTGCGCGTCCTGCACCACCGCAATGCTGCGGCCATAGACCGGCACGCCGCGGAACAGCTGCTGCTGCCGCACTACCCGCAGATTGTTGGCGAGGCCCACCGAACTGGCTGGCGCCAGCGACATGTCCGGACCCAGGTTCAGCTGCGCGGCGAGTGCACTGACCGGCACCGCACCCAGATTCTGCGCATGCAGGCTTTGATTGGTGGCAGCGGTCGCGGCCGGGATCACGGCCATGCCGACGGCAGCGACCAGCAGCTTCAGACGAAAGTGATTGTGCATGTGACGACTCCTGACAATGATCGGGGACATACCGGCCCGATGCGGCCGCGTGGACCCCATGCAAGATTTGCCGTGCGAGCGGCACGACGGCGCACTCATGAATGATCGGACGATCCCGACTGCGCCCGGAGCGCGCTGCCTTCCCCCCTGATTCCGTCAAGGGC
This sequence comes from Pseudomonadota bacterium, assembly GCA_021783385.1. Classification (GTDB taxonomy): domain Bacteria; phylum Pseudomonadota; class Gammaproteobacteria; order Xanthomonadales; family Rhodanobacteraceae; genus Rhodanobacter. The sequence continues at coordinate 8,206 of JAJXTX010000057.1, read as the reverse complement.
AGCGCGGACGCGTGCATGAAAACGGCAAACCGGCCGTCAAGGGACCACCCGTCGCCCTCCCCGACGACGGATCAGGCCACGTTATTACTTGCGGATGACAAGGGCAACACGACTTTTTCCTACGCCCGCGAGCCGGGTCACAGGATGGCCAGCCGAACGGGGAATGCCCGCTGCAAGGCCTGGAACCACGTGCTTGCGGGCCGCAAGGCGGCTGGGCCGGCATGCGGTCGCGAAAGGCGGCAGCGCATGTTCTTGCGTGCATGCATGCCGAGCCAAGCATGCATGCGCACGATCTAGCGGATCCGGCCTCGGCGCTGCCCAGCCGGGCCCGCGGGCCTCACAGCATGCCGGTTTCCAGCTTCGCCGCGTCGGACATCATCGCGTGGCTCCACGGTGGATCGAACACCAGATCCACCTCCGCCTCGCTGACGGTGGGAATCATTTCGAGCTTGGTGCGCGCGTCGTCGACCAGGATGTCGCCCATGCCGCAGCCCGGCGCGGTGAGTGTGAGCTTGACGTAAACCTTGCGCTCGCCGCTGGCGCTCGACTCCAGGCTGAGGTCGTAGACCA
>JAJXTX010000057.1:1815-7536 GCA_021783385.1 Pseudomonadota bacterium | reverse complement strand
TCGAGCTTGGTGCGCGCGTCGTCGACCAGGATGTCGCCCATGCCGCAGCCCGGCGCGGTGAGTGTGAGCTTGACGTAAACCTTGCGCTCGCCGCTGGCGCTCGACTCCAGGCTGAGGTCGTAGACCAGGCCCAGCTCGACCACATTGACCGGGATCTCCGGGTCGAACACGGTGCGCAGCTGGTCCCACGCCAGCCGCTCGACGTCTGCATCCGTGGCATCCGCAGCCACCTCGATCGGCGCCGGCACGGGCTTGCCCAGCGCATCGGCATCCGCGCCGGCGATGCGGAACAGGTTGCCGTCCACATACACGGTGAAGCTGCCGCCCAGCGCCTGGGTGATATAGCCGATCTGACCGGCCGGCAGGCACACCGCCTCGCCCTGCGGCACCATCACAGCGTTGCAATCGCGCTGCAGGGTGAAAGGTTCACTGCTGAGACTGAAGCCGCTCATGCCTGTTGCCAAATTCCCTTCTGCGGGCACCACGCGGTGTCATGCCCAGGTTGCCTATTATGCGGCCCGGCGATCGCCGCCGCCCGCTTCACGCTGGTCCGCCCGATGCAGATGCGCTCTGATCACGCGAGCTTAGATCAGGCCTGCAGCGCCGAAACTCAAGCATCGTCGCCTGCCGGCACGCCAATCGCGGCGCGTTATGATGGCCGCTTTGCGCATGGAATGACTGCATGTCCGCTACTGCCCTGCCAGGCGATCGTCGATGAGCTTGCGCACGCCGCTGCTGTGGGTGTTCGGCCTGTTCAGCGCGATCATGCTGGGACTGGCCGCCGGTGCGATCTGGATGGTCGCCACACTGTACCTGCGCCAGCTGCTGCCGTGGCTGGCGCTGCCTGTCGGTGCCGTGCTGGCATGGGCGGTCCGTGGCAGCGTGCTGCGCCCGGGCGTCGGCGCCGCCGCGCTGGCGGCGCTGGCAACGCTGCTGGCGGCGTTCTACATGAGCATGCTGCTGGCCGGCGTCAGGCTGGCGGGCGACATGGGCCTGGGCCTGCTCGATGTGCTGCGTACCGCCGGGCCCGGCATGTTGTGGGCCCTGGCCGAGCTGGCGCTGACGCCGTGGATGCTGGCCTGGTTCGCCGCCGGCGCCGCGCTGGCGGCGGTGATCGGCATGCGGCCGGCGCGCCGCCGTGCGCCATCCGCCACGCGTTGATCCGGCCGGGCGCCGAGGCGGAACCGGCGCGCACCGCCCTCAGGGCAGGCTGAGCCAGTCCGACGCAATGCCGGCCACTTCCGCCGGGCTCAGCCGACGCGTGTCGATGGCGCTGTTGGCGGGTCCATAGGGGCCGTACTTGGCCGCCGAGGTGACCGAGAACAGGCCGAGTGTGGGCGTGCCGCTGGCGACGGCCAGATGCATCACGCCGCAATCGGCGCTGATGAAGGCGTCCATGTTCGCGATCATCGCCGCCAGCCGGCGCAGGTCACGCGTGTAGTAAGAAGCGAACTCGTCGCCGAGCTGGCTCTGGCCATGATCGGCCACCAGGTCGACGATCCGCAGCTCCGGCTGCAGCACGCGCAGCCTGGCGACAAACTGCTGCCACCACGAGGTGTCGTAGCGCTTGGCCCCGGTGGCATTGGTGAACAGGCCCAACACCGGTCGCGGCGACGCGGATGACACGGCCGGCTCGCCGAGTATCGCGGCGAGCGCGCGCCGCGCCTGCTCGCGCTCGTCATCGGCCAGCCGCAGGGTGAGCGGCGGATAGGCGCCATCCAGCGTGCCGGCATAGGCCGTGCGCAACAGGAACACGCCGCGCTGGGCGAAGTGCTCCGGCCCGCTCAGCGCGTGCCAGGCCGAGCCCGGATTCTGCTGCGCATCCGGCAGGCCCAGCTTGTAGCGCGCGCGCACCATCGCCAGCAGCAGCCGACCCGACTGCGAGCCATCGCAGGCGTCAATGGCGAGGTCGTAGGTGTTGCCGCGCAGCTGTCGCAGCAGCGCAACGCTGAACCACAGGTGGCGTGCGATCTTCGGTGGCAGGCTGTAGATCTGGCGCACCAGGAAGCGGTTGCCGAACAGGCTGCGCGCGGCATGACCCGCGCCAATGATGTCGATCTCGGCGCCGGGATACAGCGCCTCCACTTCGGCCAACAACGGGCTGATCAGCAGCGCGTTGCCGAGGCGGTGATTCGGCCGGCAGATGAGTACCCGATGGATGCCGCGCGTGGGCAGCTGGCCCGGCTCGCACAGCGTGCGGCCGACGCCGCCGAACAGGCGCGCAAAGAACGCGCCGACCACACGGCGGCGCAGGCCATCCCAGCGTCGTGGAGGCATCCCCGCAGGCGCGCTGGCGGGAGCGGTCTTGTCGTCGGCGGAGGCGACGGGAAGCGGGTGTTGCACGGCAATTCATCCTGCATGGCTCGCCGGCAAGTATGCATGAACGGCTGCTGCACTGACTCGGCGACGATGCCGCAGACGCACGCAAGGTATAAGCGCCGGCTAAGTTTCATGGTGCAAAAAGGGAGCGTGGCAGTACCCCACTGCCTCGCCATCCCAACCCACCAGGAGTCACCATGAACAAGCTCATCACCGTCATTGCCGCCGCCAGTCTGGCCGCCCTCAGCTTCGGCGCCAGCGCCGCCTCCAGCGCCGCGCTGGCCAAGCAGGCCAAGGTGTCGATGACCCAGGCCCGCGCGATCGCGCTGAAGACCCAGCCGGGCAAGATCGTCAAGGAAGAGCTGGAGAAGGAGAGCGGCGGCAGCGGCCTGCGCTACTCGTTCGACATCAGCAACGGCAAGGTCACCCACGAAGTGGGCGTCGACGCCAAGACCGGCAAGGTGCTGGAAAACTCGATCGACAACGGCAACGACTGATCGTGCGGGGCGCCTCCGTCACCACCCCTGACGGAGGCGCTGCAGCGGCCAGCAGCGGGCATCGCTCCCTACCGCGATGTCCGCTGCGACGCACGGCCTGCGCCATGCGGACACGTCAACTCAGTCGTCCAGCGTCTTCAGCTCATTCACCAGCTGTCCGGCCGCGGCCTGGCCGTCGCCGTACAGCATCCGCGCATTGTCGGCATAGAACAGCGCGTTCTCGATGCCCGCAAAGCCGGTGCCCTTGCCGCGCTTGACCACGATCACGTGCTTGGCGTTGCTCACGTCCAGAATCGGCATGCCGTAGATCGGCGACGCCGGATCGGTCCTGGCCAGCGGATTGACCACATCGTTGGCGCCGATCACCAGCGCCACGTCGGTGGCCGGGAACTCCGGATTGATCTCGTCCATGTCGGCGATCAGGTCGTACGGCACGCCGGCCTCGGCCAACAGCACGTTCATGTGGCCCGGCATGCGGCCGGCCACCGGATGGATCGCGAACTTCACCTTCACGCCGCGCTTGATCAGCAGCTGGGCGAACTCCCACACCTTGTGCTGCGCCTGCGCCACCGCCATGCCGTAGCCGGGCACGATCACCACGCGCTCGGCGTAGGCCATCATCACGGCGGCATCGGACGCGTCGATCGGCTTTTGCGCGCCGTCTATCGTCTGCGCTTCGCCAGCGGCCGCGCCGAAGCTGCCGAACAGCACGTTGCCGATCGAGCGGTTCATCGCCTTGGCCATCAGCTGGGTCAGCAGCGTGCCGGCCGCGCCGACCACGGTGCCGGCAATGATCATCGCCTCGTTGCCCAGCACGAAACCCTCGAGCGCCACCGCCAACCCGGTGAATGCGTTGTACAGCGAGATCACCACCGGCATGTCGGCGCCGCCGATCGGCAGCGTCATCATCAGCCCGAACAGCAGCGCCAGTGCGAAGAACAGCGCAATCAGCGGCACGCTGGCGTAGCCGCTGGCCAGCGCGATGCCGACCAGCACCGCCGCCGCCAGCAGCAGCAGGTTGACCGCGCGCTGCGCCGGAAACACGAAGCGCCTGTCCAGCCAGCCCTGCAGCTTGGCGAACGCGATCAGCGAGCCGGAAAAACTCACCGCACCGATCAGCGCGCCGAGCACGCCCAGCGCCAGCTCCACCGGCGTCAGCGGTGCCAGCGTCGCCGCGCCGGCCTGCAACAGCGCCAGGTGGCGCACATGGCCGATCAGCTCGACCGCACCGATCGCCGCCGCCGCGCCGCCACCCATGCCGTTGTACAGCGCCACCATCTGCGGCATCGCGGTCATCGCCACGCGCTTGCCGCTCCACCACGCGGCACTGACGCCGATCAGCACCGCGGCGATGATCAGCCCGCGGTTGTGCATGTCCGGCAGGAAAAACGTGGCCAGCACCGCCAGCAGCATGCCGTAGCCGGCCCACACGATGCCGCCGCGCGCGGTGCGCGGCGAACTCATGCGCTTGAGGCCGAGGATGAACAGCAGCGCGGCAATGAAATAACAGGCCTTGATCACGGTGGGCAGCCAGCTCATCACTTGCTCTCCTTGCCGGTGGCAGGCTTGCTCGACTTGAACATTTCCAGCATGCGTTCGGTCACCACGTAGCCGCCGGCCGCATTGCCGGCGCCGAGCAGCACGCCGAGGAAACCGATCGCCATCTCGAACGGCGTCTGCGCGCGGCCCAGGGCGATCATCGCCCCGACCAGTACAATCCCGTGAATGAAGTTGGAACCGGACATCAGCGGCGTATGCAGGATCACCGGCACCCGCGCGATGATTTCATAGCCGCAGAATGCGGCCAGCATGAAGATGTACAGCGCCAGAAATCCGTCGATCATGACCCCACCCCGTCAGGACATTGTTGTCACCGCATCATACGGGCGCCGGTCAACCCGTGCGAGCCTGCCGCGTTGAGTATCCGGAGTCGAACCGATGGAGTCTGCCAATGACCCACCCGAGAATCCGGAGGCTGCGGTGATCAGCAGCATGCTCGGTGCATTCGATATGGATCTGCCGAACCTGGAGGCACAGGCCACACCGGTCACGCTGGACGCGTTTCTGGCGCAGGTGGAACGGCGCGCCTTTCGCATGGCCGAACTGCAGCTGCGTCACCGCGAGGACGCCATGGATGCAGTGCAGGACGCCATGCTGCGGCTGGTCAGGCATTACCGCGACAAGCCTGCCGCGGAATGGGCGCCGCTGTTCTGGGGCATCCTGCGCCGCCGCGTGGTCGACCTGCAGCGCCGGCGCAAGGTGCGTTCGATCGTGGTCGGCTGGCTCGGTGGCGGCCGCGACGACCAGGGCGACGAACTGCCCGCCTGGGAACCGGCCGACCACGGCCCCGGTCCACTCGACCGGCTGCAGGACCGGCAGTCGTATGCCGACCTGGCACAGGCGCTGAAGCAGCTGCCGCAGCGCCAGCGCGAGGCGTTCATGCTGCGCATGCTGGAAGGCCTCGACGTGGCCGAGACCGCGCGCGCCATGAGCTGCTCCGAAGGCAGCGTGAAAACTCATCTGTCGCGGGCCATGCATCGGCTGCGCGAGCTACTGGAGGACTGGCGATGAACTTGCCTGACAACCGGCCTGACCATCGGCCCGAGCATCCATCCGACGCGCCGCTCGCACAGCGCGCCCGCGCGCTCTACCGCGAGGCCAGCCAGCGCCTCGATCCGGCCACGACCGGACGCCTGCGCGCCGCCCGGCGGCAGGCGCTGCAGGCGCCTCCGCGCCACGTCGCCCGCTGGCTGGTGCCCACCGGCGCGTTCGCCGTGCTGGCGCTGGCCGCCCTGATGATGTGGCAGCCGCCCGCGCATGCGCCCGCTGCCGCCCCGGGAGCGTCCCTGCAGACCGCGGCGAGCGACGCCAGCACCGGCCCGCAGGCCGACAATGTGCTGCCGCC
>JAJXTX010000057.1:0-1715 GCA_021783385.1 Pseudomonadota bacterium | reverse complement strand
TGTCACCGCAGCAGCGCCAGCGGCTGCACGCCGCGTTCGAGCGTTTCCAGCAGCTGCCGCCGCAGCAGCGTCAGCGGCTGATCCAGCGCTGGCGCGCCCTGCCGCCCGCGCAGCGCATGCAGTGGCTGAAACGCTCCGGCAATCCCGGGCCGGATGGCCCGCGCTTTGGGCAGCGGCCGCCGCGGCATCCAGGCCGCTGAGCATCGTTCACACTGCAACCGATCGCGCCGCGCACGGCGGGGGAATCGGTTGCAGCGAGGTTGCCGCGGCGTGGCTAACCGCCGAAGCGGCTCTCGCCGGCGTGGCTCAGGCAGCTCCTGGCCACCAGCTCATCCTCGAAGTCCGGCTTCAACGCGCCCTCGTGTACCAGCAGCTCGACGAAGTTGTACACGTTGCGCGCGTACATCTCCGAAGCATGCAGCGGCGCGCCGGCCGGCAGGTTGAGCGGGCCCAGGATCACCACGCCACCATGCTCGACCCGCTCGCCCGGCCGGGTCAGCTCGCAATTGCCGCCGCTCTCGGCGGCCAGGTCGACGATCAGCGCGCCCGCCTTCATGCCCTCGACCATCGCCGCGGTGAGGATCTTCGGCGCCGGCCGCCCCGGCACCGCCGCGGTGGTGACGATCACGTCGATCGACTTCAGATGCTCGGCCAGTGCCTGCTGCTGCGCCGCGCGCTCCTCGGCCGACAGCTCGCGCGCATAGCCGCCGCTGCCGGCCGCGCTGACGCCCAGTTCGAGAAACTTCGCGCCCAGCGATTCCACCTGCTCGCGGGTTTCCGGGCGCACGTCGTAGCCTTCGATCTGCGCACCGAGGCGGCGCGCGGTGGCAATCGCCTGCAGGCCGGCCACGCCGGCGCCGATCACCAGCACCTTGGATGGCCGGATGGTGCCGGCGGCGGTGGTCAGCATCGGAAAGAATTTCGGCGACGCCTCGGCCGCGATCAGCATCGCGCGATAGCCGGCCACCGCCGCCTGCGAGCTCAGCACGTCCATCGCCTGCGCGCGGGTGGTGCGTGGCAGCAGCTCCAGCGAAAACGCGGTGAGCTTGCCTGCCACCAGCGCTGCCACGCGCTCGGCGGCGCCATACGGGCGCAGCTGACCGACCACCACGCTGCCTTCGCGCAGCTGCGCAAGAACCGCATCGTCGGGCGGCAGCACGCAGGTCAGCAGGTCGGCCTGCGCCAGCACGCCGGCGAGATCGGCAAACTCGACCTCGGCATAGGCGCCGTCGGGGAAACCGGCGGCGCGCCCGGCATCGTGCTCCAGCAGCACGCGCAGGCCCTTGCCGCGCAGTTTCTTCGCCATTTCCGGCGTGATCGCCACGCGCCGCTCTCCGGCAGCGGTTTCACGCAGGGCGGCTACGGTGATCGGCATGGTGCAATCCCCTCTTGAATGGTCCGGCTATCTTAGCGGCAGTCGGCCGCGCTCAGGTCTGGGTTGCCGCAGGTCCACAGGGTAAGCTGGGCCACCGCGTCGCGTGTGGGCGATCATTGCCGAAGATGCCGATGTCCACCCCCACCGTCCCGTTCGAGCAGCTGCTGGCGCTGGCGCGCAGCGCACGCGAACGCGCCTATGCGCCCTACTCGCGCTTTGCCGTCGGCGCCGCGTTGCTGACCCGCGACGGCCGCCAGTTCGGCGGCTGCAACGTGGAGAACGCCGCCTACGGCCTGTGCCACTGCGCCGAGCGCACCGCGCTGTGCAGTGCCATCGCCGC
>JAJXTX010000366.1 GCA_021783385.1 Pseudomonadota bacterium | reverse complement strand
GGCACAGCAGCCCGCGCTGCGGATGGTGCCAGCGCAGCAGCGCCTCGTAGCCGCTGACGCGACCGTCGCTGAGTTCGACGATGGGCTGGTAGAACGGCACGAACTCATTGCGGGCCAGCGCGTGGCGCAGGTCGCTCTCCATGTCCAGCAGCGACAGCGCCTCGCGGCGCAGCCGGTCGTCGAACATCGCGGCGCGGTGGCGACCGCCGTCCTTGGCGTTGTACATCGCCGCGTCGGCGTCGCGCAGCAGTTCCTCCGGCTGCCGGTAATGCGCACCGGCCAGGGCAATGCCGATCGAGGCGGAGGTGAAGATCTCCTTGGCGCCGAGGCGGAACGGGGTATGCAGCTCATGGATGATGCGCTCGGCGATCAGCATCGCCTGGGCGCCATCGCCGACGCCCTCCAGCAGCACGGCAAATTCGTCGCCGCCCAGACGGGCGACCACATCGCGCGTCTTCAGGCAGGCGCGGATGCGGCCGCCGACCTGGAACAACAGGTCGTCGCCGATCAGATGGCCGACCGAGTCGTTGATCACCTTGAACCGATCCAGGTCGATGAACAGCACGGCGAACGCATCGGCCGGGTTCGCGCCGAAGCGCAGCATCGCCTGCTCCAGCCGCTGCAACAGCAGGGTGCGATTGGGCAGTCCGGTGAGCGAGTCGTGCAAGGTTTCGTATTTCAGCCTGCGCTCGACCCGTTCGCGTTCGGCAATCTGTTCGCGCAGGTCGCGATTGGCCAGCGCCAGCGCGCGGGTGCGCTCGATCACGCGCCGTTCCAGGCCGGCGTTGGCCAGCTTGAGCGAGTTGGCGGCATGTTTGCGCTGCAGCGCATTGGCGATGTGGTAGCTGACAAAAGTCAGCAGATCCTGATCGCGCTCGCTGTAGGTATGCCCGGACGAATAGCTCTGCAGCGCCAGCACGCCGGTGACCTTGCCACCCCACATCAGCGGCACGCCGAGCCAGCACACCGAGCGCGTGCCGAACTGACTGATCTCGTCGAGTGCGATCAGCCGGTCGATCTCGCGCGAATCCGCCAGCAGTGGCTTGCCATGGCGCAGCACATATTCGGTGGCGCCACGGCCGTGCGCCCGCGGCGGCCGCACGCTGTCCACCTCGTCCACCGAGTAGGGAAAGGTCAGTTGGCCGCTGTCCTCGTCGACCAGCGCGATGTAGAAATTGCGCGCGTACAGCAGCCCGCTGATCACCTGATGCACCGAGGCATAGAACTTTTCCAGGCTTTCCGAGGTGTTGGCCAGTTCGGCGATGCGGAACAACGCCGCCTGCAGCCGCTCGCCGCGCTGGCGCTGCAGCACCTGCTGGCGCAACACGCGATTGGCTTCGCGCAGCGCCGCCGTGCGGTCGGTCACCCGCCGCCCCAGCTCGATGTGCGCCTCGCGCCGCTCCAGCGCGGTCTGCACGTGCTGGGCCACGTAGTTCAGCAGTTCCAGGTCGTGCCGCGAGTAGTGCGTGTCCGCCCGGTAGCTCTGCACCACGACGCCGCCCACCACGCGCCCGGTGCGCAGCAGCGGCACGCCCAGCCAGTATTCGCAGCTGGGCCCGACCAGCACGAAGCGATCGCCGAACTGCTGGCGCAGTTCGTCGATCGAGCCCATCAGCGGCCGGCCTTCCTGCAACAGGTTCCAGGTCAGGCTGTGCAGCATGTCATGCAGCGGCAGATCCTGGTCCGGCGGTGGCGGGTCGTGGTCGGCGATGTCGACGTAGTAGGGAAAGCGGACGGTGTCGGTGATCGCGTCGTACAGCACGATGTAGAAGTTTTCCGCGTACATCAGGCTGCCGACGATGGCGTGCAGCGCGCGCATCATCTCGGGCATGTCGTGTTCGGCGCCGGCCTGTTCGGCAATCGCATACAGCGCGCGCTGCAGCCGCTCGGCCAGCGCAAGGCGCGAGATCGCCTCGTACAGGCGGCTGGTTTCGGCCAGCTGACGCAGCCGCACCTCGGCCAGCCGGCCCAGCCATGCGAGCTGATTCCGCAGCGCCTCGATGGCGGGCAGCTCGGTCGCCTCAAGCAGCAGCGCGCGCGGACCCTGCGGGTCCTCCGCCAGCACCAGCTGCCCTGACGCGGGTGGCTCGCTCAGAGCCCGCCAGTGCAGCCGGCCATGGACACCCAGATGGCCGAGCGCCGCTTCGCAATGCTCCTTCACGCTGGCGGAGTCCACCGCTTCGAAGAGCCGTTCTATCGCCTCCTGCAAAGACGCGCTCTCCCTGGCCGCGACGGGCGGTTCGGACGAACGGATCGTGGGAGTGGCACTCATTGGCGACGGTCAGTTCCGGTTTGATCCGGCAGGGATCGGCATCGTTTGTCTTTATAACGTGTAAGTCAGGCCAACAGCCAGCGCTCGCAGTGCCGGGAACCCGTCCTGCCGGCGGGGGTCTTGGCCTGCGGGAGTGGCAAATTTTGTGGCTGAGATAGCGTTTTTGGGTGTTAGCAAAACGTAAAACGCGCTAGAATCAGCTCACGAACTGACCCGTGAATCCGAGTTGAGCCTGCCTGCCTTATGCGCCGCCTGTCCGCCTTGTTGCTGATGTGCCTGCTGCCGCTTGCCGCGGCCGGGCAGTCTGTGAGCAGCGACAGTGCGTTGGCGCAGCGACTGCTCAACCGGCAGCCGGATCAGGTCGATGAAGTGGCGCCCGGCATGCTCCT
>JAJXTX010000365.1 GCA_021783385.1 Pseudomonadota bacterium | reverse complement strand
ACGCTCACCTGATCACCATCAGCTACCTCGTCTGCGCCAAGCTCAAGCACCTGCCGAAGAACCCATGGCTCCATCCCGCTCAACCGAGCTGCGCTTGAGAGTCAACCACACGGATCGAGAGAGAGCCGGAGGATGCCCACCATGATCAGGGCTGAAGGTAACGTAGAGGTCTGGACAACGGGTGATGGAATGTTTTTGTACTTTGAAAATGGCATTCTGGTCAAAGTTGATCAAGGACAATTACGTCAGCAACGTGTGCAAGTTGAGGTCATTAAAAAATAGGATGGTGCCCGTCCACAACGCGTCGCCACCCATGACTTCCAGCCCACGCACTATCCATAACTTCGCACTATGCTTCAGTCATACCTGAGCGGAAGTGCGGAGCAGCCGTGGATGATGTTGCCAGCCAGCTGAAGAAATTCCAGAAGGAGCTTGCCGCCGGCACGGTGTCGCTGGTGCTGCTGGCGGTGCTGGCGCAGTCGCGCCAGCCGCTGTACGGCTACCAGATCGCCAAGCGGCTGGAGGAGCTGGGCGAGGGCGTGCTGGCCGGCAAGCAGAGCGCGCTGTACCCGGTGCTGCGCAATCTGGAAGGCGCCGGGCTGCTGTTCAGCGAGGTCGAGCCTTCGGTCAGCGGGCCGCCGCGTCGTTACTACCGCATCACCAAACCGGGTCGCGAGGTGCTGCGCGCCTGGGTCGCGGCGTGGACCGCCACGCGCGATACCGTCGACCGAGTCCTGCAGGGAGAGTTGTGATGAACACCCCGAACGCCAGCCGTGCGCCACGCACCATCGATGAGTATCTGGAACAGCTGCGCGCCGCGCTGCGCGGTGCCGACCCGGCGCTGGTGCAGGATGCGCTGTACGACGCGGAGGAACACCTGCGCGCCGAGCTGGCCGACCAGCCGGGGCGCAGCGAGGCGGAGATGCTGCAGAAGGTGGTGGGCAGCTACGGCGCACCGGAGGAGGTGGCCGAGCTTTACCGCGACCAGGAGATCACCACCCAGCGCGCGCTGCGCCCGCCGCCGCCGCCGAAGCGCCGCTCGCTGGCCGGGCGCTTCTTCGGCGTGGCGGCCGATCCGCGCACGTACGGGGCGCTGTTCTACATGCTGCTGTCGCTGGCCACCGGCATCTTCTATTTCACCTGGGCGGTGACCGGGCTGTCGCTGTCGGCGGGGCTGTCGGTGCTGATCATCGGCCTGCCGTTCATCGTGCTGTTCTTCGGCAGCGTGCGCGCGCTGTCGCTGCTGGAGGGGCGCATCGTGGAGGCGATGCTTGGCATGCGCATGCCGCGGCGGCCGGTGTATCCCGAACAGGGCGCCACGCTGATGCGGCGCATCGGGCGCATGTTCACCGACGTGCACACCTGGACCACGCTCTGCTACCTGTGGCTGATGCTGCCGCTGGGTATCGTGTATTTCACGCTGGCGGTGACCCTGCTAAGCGTGTCGCTGGCCTTCATCGCCGCGCCGCTGGCGCTGCTGTTCGACCGCGGCGCGCTGTACGGCTGGTTCGTGGACGGCCACGTCACGATGGACTGGGGTTTCGGCCCGCACACGGTGGGCTGGGGCGATGCGCTGGCGCTGTGCATGATCGGCATCGTGCTGCTGTTCGCCACCCTGCACCTGGCCCGCGCGCTGGGGCGCATGCACGGCCACATCGCCAAGCACATGCTGGTGCCGCGCGCGCCGGGCTGAACCGGCGTCAGCGCCGCATCACACCCGCTGCAGCTCGCGCGAACGGTCGCCGGGAATCGCCCTGCGATGCGCTGTCCTGATTCGCGTCCCACTTCAGCTGGACCTATCACCGTTCGCCCTGAGCCCTTCGACCAGCTCAGGACAGGCGCAGGCGCAGGCGCATAGCGCCGAAGTCGAAGGGCAGCCCTTCGACTTCCTCGCTCCTCAAAGCAGCGACCATCCTTGGTCGCTCCCCGCGTGCGCTGCGCTACGCTCAGGGCGAACGGTGGGAGAGTCTGGCGCCCGGTGTCGGGAGTCGATGCCGAGTCAACGGTTCACACCAGCTGCAGGTCGCGCGGCGTGGCGCCGGGGAACACCGTCTGCAGCTGGCTGCTGGTGAGGCCCCAGCTGCGCTTGAAGACGCCGCCGAGCAGGTCGCGATAGTTGGTGAGCACGGGGTAGTCGCGGTTCTGCAGCAGGCTCTGCGAGTTGACGGCGACCTGTTCGCCGGCGATGCGGCCGCCGTTGACCTTGCCGCCCAGCACCCAGTGCACGGTGCCGTGGCCGTGGTCGGTGCCCTTGTCGCCGTTTTCGCGGAAGGTGCGGCCGAACTCGGACAGCACCACCACCACGGTGTTGTTCCACTCCGCGCCCAGCGCGTCGGCGTAGGCGGCCAGCCCCTCGCCGAGGTTGCGCAGGTTGTTCGCCAGTCCGCCGTTCACGCTGCCCTGGTTGACGTGGGTGTCCCAGCCGCCGACGTCGACGAAACCGAGGCGGTAGCGGTCGCGCATCAGCGTGGCGATGCGCCGGGTCTCGTCGGCGAAGCCGCGCGCGCTGGGCGCACCGCGGCTGGCCTGCACCATTTCATTGCGCAGGTCCTGCGACACGGTGGTGGGCAGCGCCAGGCCGTCGGCGGTGGCGGCCGCCAGCGGGGTGCCCTGGTACATCCGGGTCAGGATCGCCGACTGGCGCGCATCGAAGTGCGCGCGGG
>JAJXTX010000364.1 GCA_021783385.1 Pseudomonadota bacterium | reverse complement strand
CGTGAGAATGGGCATGCCTTCATGGGTCACCAATTCCAGCAGGTCACCGTCACCGCTGATGATCGCATCGGCCTGTCCAGTCACCGCCAGCGCGAGAAACTTGTCGTCATCAGCATCACGAGCGATTCCGGCCGCTGTTCCGGCGTCCTCATGCCATAGCGCCAGTTCAACCAGTTCGGACAGGAACAGGTTCCAAGCTTCGGGCTCACGGTACCGTTCGAACTTAGGTCGATCGAGCCGTGACGCCAGCTCACCAAATGTCGATTCCGACATCAGTACGTCGATGTCGTGATCCAGAACGGCCTCCACCAATTGGCGTGCTGTTCCGGCGGGCGAGATCAGCGCCGCAATCCAGACATTGCTGTCAATGACCAGGCGTTCAACTTTCATCCGCGAGCATCGTGTCCAGCGCATCCTCGGTCATGCCATGCGCGGCTGCGTATTCGCCGGCGCGCTGCATGGCCTGACGCAAGCGTTCGCGCGCGACGCGCTGCCGGCGGGCGTAGCTCTCGGCCGAAATCATCACCACAGAGGGACGGCCATTTCGGGTGATGCCGATGGGCTGGCGCTGCGCGGCTTCCATCACTTCGCCAAACCGGTTCTTGGCTTCCAGGGCTGTTATGGACGGAACAGGCAAAAACCTAAACCCATATGTTAAATACCGACTGGTCGCCTTCTCGCCGCGCCACACCGCAGGTCATGGTGATCACTTGCCGAATATTGACCACATGGCTGACGCCTTCCCATCGATCAATGGCTTACGACGCCAATCGGTACCAAGTCGGCGCGCCCGTACACTCACTTGCTTGCTGCACTTAGTCATCGAGTCCAAGGCCTTTCAATATCCTCGGCGCATGCTTCGCCACCCGGGCTGCGCGAGTGGCCGATTGCTTGGCGCCACCAAAATGCAGCAAGTACCCCTTCTGCCGGCCTGGGGTTAGCGCATGAAATGCTTCGGCCAATCTTGGATCATCATCCAATCGCTTTAGAAATTCCTCCGGCATATCGAATTGCTCCACGCTCTTCATCGCTACCTTGGCGCCGGACTTTTCAACTGCGATAGCTTCACTGATATAGGCCTTAACAATCGCTTTTTGCTTGTTGATATCCACGATCGCAGCAAACCGGATCTGCCTTGCGGCCTGCACATTCTTGGTCTGCTGCACCAGGATGCCCTTGGGGTCCTTAAGCAAAGCGCCTTTCATAAAGAGCAAAGCGCAATAATCCTTGAAGCCGTGGATCAACACCACGTTTCCACCATCGAGGTCATAGCATGCTTGACCCCATTTTAGTTCTTCGTTGAGTCCTGACTCGAGACAGAGTTGGCGGAGTGCGGCAAATTCAGCGCTCCAGCGATTCTCTTTCTCGTGAACCTTGCTGACCAATGGATTCATTGTCCGGGTGGAATTGGATGGCAACCGCTCGCTCGGGCGCGATTTCTTCACGGCGCGCCCCGGTAGCGCCGCCCAACCTCATAGGGCAGCACGAATAGGTATAGGTCCGTTAGCAGCAGCGCGGCGAGCGGCAGCAGCAGCAGCGGGTAGGTCATCCATGCCGGCGGAGCTCCCTTTGCTCTCACGATGAAATTGGCAACGACGGTTGCTGTGAAGGCAATGGACACCCACCGATGTAACGGGCGGATTGAGGGTCCCGCAACTGAGTTTTGAGTGTCGGACATGCTCAATGACTCGTGTCGAATTGCTTGGAGTACTCCGCGTTCAGCCGTTGCCACCCTTCAAACTTCATGGTTTCAGGGCCGGCAATGCGCCCGATGGGAGTCCCGCTCAGTGCCTGATCCAGAACGTCGAAGCAGATGTGCCAGCCGGCAGCGCTCATGGAGATGTAACGGCGATCGATGTTGTGCCACAGCGTCAGGCGGGTCCCGCCGCCAAAATCCTCGAGCTCCCAGCGCAGATCTCCGTCACCCCACCGAAACTCCAGGACCTTGGGCTCGATGGCCCGTTTGATTGTGGTCTCCGAAATCATTGGAGCGGGTGTGCCCACCGTATGCAGCTTCACCGTGGTTCCCGCAATGCCGAGGTTTCCGTCCGCGTCGAATGGCGCCCACTCGCGCAGCTGGGCCGGGTCCGTTAGCGCCGACCAGACCCTCTGCGGCGAGTGCCGCAGCTGTCTGACCAGCACCAACGTCCAGTTCTCGCCATCCTTTTGAACCCGCGCAAGGTTTGCGGGCCCCGGCATGTACTGCTTTGGTGTCGTCACCGTTGCCCCCTCGACTTCGCTTTTTTGTGCCGCGTCGTCTTGGTTCGATCGAGGTGGCGCTCGAGCGCATCCACCTGCACCGACCAGTATCTGCGGAACGGCGCCATCCACGCATCCACCTCCAGAAGTGGCTCGGGGAGGATGCGATAGACACGCCGTTGCGCATCAATGGTTGCCTCTACGAAGCCCCCTTCTCGCAGCACGCGCAGATGTTTGGAGACCGCAGGTTGCGAGAGATTGAGCGCCGCCTCGATATCCCCGACGGTGCGCTCGCCATTGGCAAGGAGCGTCAGGATGGCACGGCGGCTTGGCTCGGCGAGGATCGTGAATGCGGAGTCCATGGATCATAATATACTTGTCCACGTATATACGTGTCAAGGCACATGATTGGTACGATTCGATTGCCAGACCGATGCCAGCCGCCAGCGACTGCTTCTCCGCTTCCCCGGCAACGGATTGAGC
>JAJXTX010000056.1:4822-12116 GCA_021783385.1 Pseudomonadota bacterium | reverse complement strand
TACCACGCGGCGCACGCCGCCGCACGCGCCGCCTGCACCGACTTGAAGCGCACGCGTGTGCCGAAACGCATGCTGGCATGCGTGTCCAGCACGATCAGCAGGCAGCCTTCGCGATCCTCCTGAAACAATTTGGTATGCAGCTTGCCGCTGCGCGCAGTGAGCCGCCAGTCGAGCCGGCGCACGTCGTCGCCGGCCTGGTAGACGCGCGATTCCGCGTAGTCCATGCCGCGGCCGTATAGACGGCTGGACTGCTGTCCGCTGCGCAGCGCGCGGCTGGGTAGTGGCGCCACGCGCACGCGGCCCACCCGCGAACGCAGCGCGACCAGCTCGTCCAGCGAGACCCGGCTGCGGCCGTCGCCATCCACGCGTTGATGCACGACAGCGCTCACGGCAGCGGCACGAGATCCAGCAGGCGGTCGATCACCTGATCCGGCCGCACGCCCTCGGCCTCGGCCTCATAGCTCAGCAGCACGCGATGGCGCAGCACCTCGTGGGCGATGCCGTGCACGTCTTCCGGCAGCACGTAGTCACGTCCGAGCAGCCATGCGCGCGCCCGCGCGCAGCGATCCAGCGCGATGGTGGCGCGCGGGCTGCCGCCCCAGGCGATCCAGCGCTTCAGCTCGGCGCCGTAACGGCCGGCATCGCGGCTGGCCAGCACCAGCTGGGTCAGGTATTCCTCCAGCGCCGGCGCCATGTGCACCGTCATCGCTGCCGCGCGCGCGGCAAACACGTCGGCCTGGCTCAGCAGCGCCACCGGCGCGACGGCAGCTTGAGCGCGGCGACCGGCCTGCGTGCGCGCCAGCTTCAGGATCGCCAGTTCGGAGGCGGCGTCCGGATAGCCGATCGTCACGTGCATCAGGAAGCGGTCGAGCTGCGCCTCGGGCAGCGTGAACGTGCCCTCCTGCTCGATCGGGTTCTGCGTCGCCATCACCATGAACAGCTCGGGCAGATGCCAGGTGCTGCGGCCGACGGTGATCTGCTGCTCGGCCATCGCCTCCAGCAGCGCCGACTGCACCTTGGCCGGGGCGCGGTTGATCTCGTCCGCCAGCACGATATTGTGGAACAGCGGGCCGCGCTCGAACTCGAAGCTGCCGGACTGCGGCCGGAACACGTCGGTGCCGGTGAGATCGGCCGGCAGCAGATCCGGGGTGAATTGCACGCGGTGGAAATCCGCCTCGATGCGCGCCGCCAGCGCCTTCACCGCGGTGGTCTTGGCCAGCCCGGGAGCGCCCTCGACCAGCAGGTGGCCGTCGGCCAGCAGGGCGATCAGCAGGCACTCGATCAGATGCGGCTGGCCGATGATGCAGCGCTGCAGATCCTCGCGCAGCTGGCCAAAGGCCTGCTGCAGGCGGCTCGGGGAGGAGGCTTCGGGCATATCCATCGTGATTTCCGTGATTGGCGTGACGCAGGAGCTGTTGCCGGTCTGGCGCATGCGCGCACAGCGGCCGACGGCGACCTACAGACCATAACCCGCGCCAGAAGTTTAATTGCCCAATCCATGCGGCTCTGCGCGGGCGCGGCCCCGCCAAAACAGAGAGGCGGCCGAAGCCGCCTCTGTGCCGGTGCCTGATGCGCCGCCTTGCCGGCGGGCTTACTGCAGAGTGTCGCTGAGGATGCGCGGCGTCACGAAGATCAGCAGTTCGGCCTTGGTGTCGCCGCGCGTCGTGTGCCGGAACAGCGCGCCGAGGCCGGGTATGTCGCCGAGACCGGGCACCTTGGTGACGGTGTTGGTCTTGTTGATTTCGTAGATGCCGCCAAGCACCACGGTCTGACCGTTGTCCACCAGCACCGAGGTGTTGATCTCGCGGGTGTCGATGGTCGGCACCTGGCCATTGCCCGGCACGGTCACGTAGCCAGCCAACGCATCCTTCTTGACGTTGATCGCCAGATAGACGCGATTGTCCGAGGTGATCGTCGGGGTGACCTTCAGCTCCAGCACAGCGTCCTTGAACTGCACCGTGGCGGTGCCACTGCCAGCCGCACCGCCAGTGGAGTTCTGGAAGGTGACATAGCCGATTTCCTGACCCTGGCGGATCACTGCCTGCTGCTGGTTGGCGGTGATCACGCGCGGGCTGGAGATGACTTCGCTGCGACCTTCGGTCTGCGCCGCGGACAGTTCCAGATCGACCGCGTAGTTGCGGCCCAGGATCGCCAGGCCAAGCGCGCCGGCCGGACTGGATGCCGGGAGGTTCACGTTGAGGCCACCGGAGCCCAGGGTCGCCGTCGTGCCGACGCCAGTCGCCGCTCCGTTGGAACCCAGCGTGCTGCCCAATGCTCCGCCGACCTGCAGCACCTGGCCACTGGGATTCGTCTGGGTGCCGCTGACACCCCACTTCACGCCCAGCTCGCGGGAGAAGTCGTCGGTGGCGACCACGATGCGCGACTCGATCAGCACCTGCTGTACCGGCTTGTCCAGCACCGCGATCAGCGCACGGATCTGCTTGATTTTCTCCGGCGTATCGTTGAGCAGCAGCGTGTTGGTGCGCTGGTCGAACGAGACGCTGCCGCGCGGCGACAGGAAGCCGCGGCTGACGTTGGCGCCGCCAGACCCGCCGCCGCCCTGCATGCTGCCGGTGGTGAGCAGCTTGGCGATGTCGGAGGCCTTGCCGTAGCTGATCGGGATGTAGTCGCTGACCAGTTCGGCAGTGTCCTGCGCCTTCAGCTTGGCCTCGGCGACATTTTCCTCGTACTTGGCAAGCTCCTGCTGCGGCGCGACCCAGATCACGTTGCCGTCGCGACGCTTGTCCAGGCCCTTGGCGCGCAGGATCACGTCCAGCGCCTGGTCCCACGGCACATTGACCAGCCGCAGGGTGACGCTGCCGCCCACGCTGTCGGAAGCGACCAGGTTGAGGCCGGAGATATCCGCGATCAGCTGCAGCGCGGAACGCACCGGGATGTCCTGGAAGTTGAAGGTGACGCGCTTGCCGCTGTACACGGGCTGCTGGTTGAGCTTGCCCAGCACCTCGGTCTTGGTGTCGGCCTTCTTCGGCGCCACCTCGACCACGTATTGGTCAGGCGTCTGATAAGCCGAGGTGTCGACATTGCCCTTCACCGCGATTTCCATGCGCACGCCACCGGCGGGGCCTGCTCGGGTGACGATGGACTGCACCGGCGTGGCGAAATCCGTGGTGTCCAGCCGCTGTGCCAGATTGGCCGGCAGGTTGGCGTGGTCGATGGTCACCAGCACCTGATTGCCCTTGTGGCTCATCTGGGCGCTGGCACCGCTGCCGCTGAAGCTGATCAGCACGCGGCCCTCGCCATTCGGACCGCGGCGGAAGTCGATATTGGAGATCGCGGGGCCATTCATCGACGACGGCAGCGCCTTGGTCGGGTCGATGGTGGATGCGGTGGTGATGGACTGGTCGCTGCTGCCATTGTTGACGGTGAGCACGAGGCTGTGCCCTTCCACACGCGAACGGTAGGTGGACTGACGCATCAGCTCGACCACCACCCGCGTGCGGCCACCGGCAGCCACGGCGGAAACGCCGGAGGTGGAGCCCTTGCCGATATCCAGATGCCGCGGCGCCGCGTTGTCGGTGTCGGCAAAATCCACCGCGATGCGCGGCGGATTGTCAGTGGTGAAGATGCTCGGCTGTGGCACCGGGCCACTGCCGAAGTCCATGTGCAGTTCGACCGCGCCGCCGGGCAGGGCGTCGTAGCTGATGTTCTTCAGCGTGGCGGCCGCTGCGGTGGCCGCACCGGCCCACGTCGCCGCGACCAGCAGCAGGCCCATGATCAGGTAACGGCTCGCATGGCGCATGACACGGCCCCGGACGGATTGGATTTGGTTGGTCATTGCATCAGCCCCTGTAATTCCTATTTCGCGTCGAGCGCGATGCTGGCCGGACGTTCCATCCAGCCACCATTACCGTTGGATACCAGCTCGATCAGGTCGATGTGGTCGTCGCTGATGGCCGTGACGTGCCCGTAGTTCTGGCCCATGTATGCGCCGACGTGCACGCGGTGAATGACGCCACCGGGATCCTTGATCAGCACCTCCATGCTGGCCCCGGTGCCGACCGTGCCGACCATCTTCAGGCTGTCAAGCGCAAACATCTCCAGCGGCTGCTTGGGACGATCAGCGTCCGGCCGCGGCCCGTTCGAACTGCTCTGCAGCTCGGCCGTGCTCGCGCTGAACGGATCGCGCAGATCCTGGTCAGTGTATTTGAAGGTCTCGAAGGTCTTGATCACTGGCAGCGGCTGGATTGGCGCGCCTTTGCGCGCCTTTTCCTGCGCCACCCAGCTGCGCAGATCGGACATGCCGCGGGTGCAGCCGCCGAGCACCAGCGCTGCGCCCAGCATCAGCAGTGCGCGCGTCACCTGGGTCGCCTTGATGGCAGTGGACTCGTTCATTTCCGCCCTCCCGCCGTGGTATTGCCGGCCACCTTGCCCGGGGCAGTGCTCTCTTCGTCGTCCAGATAGCGATAGGTCTTCACGGTACCCTGCAGGATAAGTTGGCCATCCCACGGAGTCCCGGGCTTGGTCGGCGTCTTCGGCGTCAGCGAGACGTCGTGCAGGGTCAGAATCACCACGCGCGGCAGCGAGGCGACGCCGCTGATGAAGGTGCCGAACTGGTGGTAGGTGCCGGTCATGCGCAGGGTGATCGGCTTCTCGGCATAGAAATCCTTGGCGGTTTCCGGGCCCGGCTGGAACAGCTCGGTTTCGATACCCGCCGAGAGCGCGGTCTGCGAGATGTCCACCAGCAGCTCGGGCATCTCGGTCTTGCTGGGCAGCTGGCGCAGCAGCTGACGCAGCATGTCCTGCATTTCGTCGAGTTGCTGCTGCAGCGCCTCCAGATTGACCGACTTGGCCTGCTTGCTGGCGAACTCCTGCTTGAGGCTCTCTTCCTTGCTGGCCAGCGTGGCCAGCGTGTCCTGCTGGCCGCTGACGTAGGTGTACCAGCCGATCAGCATCACCAATGCAAACAGCAGCACGGTAAAGAACACCTTGACCGATTGCGGCCAGCCGCCGACGTTGTTGCGATCAAGGTTGCGAATGTCGTTGAGGAACTTCATGGCTTGGTTCCTCCCGTGGCAACTTTGCTGGCCGCCTGTTTGGCCGGGGCGGCAACGCTGGCAGGAGCAGGGGCCACCGGATGCCCCGCCGCAGTCTGGCCGTTGATCGCCCTGGTCGCTGTGCCCGGCGGCGCGGACACGGTGGCGGTCGGTGGCGCGGCCTCGGTACCGGCTGTCGCCGGCGAGGCGTCGTCAGCGGCGCCGACATCGTCAGACTTCGGGCGGCTGAGCGTAACGTCCAGGCCAAATGTATACGGCATGCGACTGGAGTCGTGGCTGTTTTCGGTCTTGCGCAAGTCGACGCGCCCCATCCACGGTGACGCCTGGATGTTGCGCATGTATTCGGCCACGCTCGCGTTGGATTGGGCGACGCCATCAAGCGACATTGACTGGCCGCTCTGCTTGAGGCCGCTCAGCCGCACACTGGAGGGAATCGTCTTCACCAGCTCGTCGAACAGGTGCACCATCTGCGAGCGGTCCGCCTGCAGCTGCTCGATGATCCGCTTGCGCGCGAGCAGGTGAGCGCGCACCTTATCCAGATCCTTGATCTTGGCGATACGCACGTCGAGTTGCTTGATCTCGCCCTGCAGGTAAGCGTTGCGGTCGTTCTGGTTGTCGATGCGCTGATCCATCCAGAACACCCACAGCAGCAGCACGCCCAGCGCCACCACGAAGGAGGCGCCGAGCTGCATGTAGAACTCGCGCTCGCGCTGCTTGCGCCGTGCGGCGCGCCACGGCAGTAGATTGACGTGTGCCATCAGTCGAAACTCCTCAGTGCGAGCCCGACCGCGATCATCAACGCGGGCGCGTCCTGGGCCAGCGACTGGGCTTGCACGCGTGGCGACAGCGACATGCGGGCCAGTGGATTGGCCACGATGCAGGGCACGCCGAGCTGATCTTCGAGCATTGGGCCGAGGCCCTCGATCGAGGCGCAACCTCCGGCAAGCACGACCTGATCCACCTTGCTGTATTCGCTGCCGGCGAAGAAGAACTGCAACAGCCGGCTGATCTGCTGGATCAGCGACTCCTTGAACGGCTCCAGCGCCTCGCTCTCGTAGGACTCGGGCAGGCCACCCTTGCGCTTGGCGCGACCGGCCTCCTCATAGGACAGACCGAAGCGGCGCATGATCTCGTCGGTCAGCTGCTTGCCGCCGAACACCTGCTCGCGCGAGTAGATGGTGCGCTGGTTGCGCAGCACCGACAAGGTGGTCATGGTGGCACCGATGTCGACCACTGCCACCAGCGCATCGCGGCTGACGTTGAGTTGGTCGGCCACCATCGCGAACGCGTTCTCCATCGCGAAGGCCTCGACGTCGATCACCCCGGCGGTCAACCCGCCCAGATCGAGCGCCGCCACCCGCATGTCGACGTTCTCGGTGCGCGATGCCGCCAGCAGCACGTTGTTCATGTCCGCGTTGTCACGCACGGGACCGACTACCTCATAGTCGAGGCTGACTTCATCAATCGGGTAAGGAATGTACTGGTTGGCCTCGACCTGGATCTGGCCCTCGAGGTCGTCCTCGGAGAGTTCACTGGACATCGGAATGATGCGGGTGATCACCGCCGAACCGGCCACCGCCGCGGCCGCGTGCTTCAGCTTGGAGCCCGAGCGCGCCAGCGCGCGACGAATCGCATCACCCACCGCCTCGACTTCGACGATGTTCTTTTCGACCACGGCGTTGGGCGGCAGCGGCTCGACCGCGTAGTGCTCCACGCGATAGCGTCCGCCGACCTGACTCAGTTGCAGCAGCTTGACAGCAGTCGAACTGATGTCGACACCAATCAGTGCCGGCTTCTTGGGTGTAAAAAGCCCCACGGTGTTTCCCCCTTGCCGCTGATGCCCCTGACCAGAGTCTTGGCGGGATGCGCAATGGCATTAAATCGAAAAATTAACGCAATGGCAATGGCCTACAGCAACTTTCTCAAGTAAATGACGTGATGCCCACCACATTTGCAGGACGACCGCGGGATGGCCTGACCTTTGCTTCTGCCGACCCCTTCATGCGGCGAATACTGCAACATCTATACTCTGCCATGTTTTGACTCAGGTCTCGCTATCCCCACACCATGCGAATTTTCAAGCGTTTGTTGCGCTGGGCTTTGGTCCTGGCCTTTTCCGGTTTCCTGCTGGCAGTTATTGCAATCGGCGTGGCGTACTGGCTGATCGCGCCGAGGCTTCCCTCGGTGGCCGTACTCAAGGACTACCACATGCAGGTGCCGCTGCGCGTGCTGAGCGCCGACGGCAAACTGATCGCCAGCTTCGGTGAAACGCGGCGGAT
>JAJXTX010000056.1:0-4722 GCA_021783385.1 Pseudomonadota bacterium | reverse complement strand
CGCCTGCTGTCGAGCTACACCAGCATCTCGGACATGCTGCCGGGCCTGGTCACCGCCAGCAGCAGCACGCAGGCCACTGTCTTTCTGTCCAGCCATCAGACGGTGACGCTGGATCTGGCCGCAGTGAGCTGGGCCCGCCCCTACATTACCGACGATCGCGTGGGACCGGCGCCGACCAGCGTCAGCAGTGTGCTCAAGCGCGGCGACATCGTGCGCGTGTCGCGCGGTGCCGGCGGCGCCTGGCAGCTCGACCAGATTCCGGCGGCGCAGGCCGCGCTTGCCTCGATCAACCCGGAGGACGGTTCGATCCAGGCGCTGGTCGGCGGCTTCAACTTCATGCGCAGCAAGTTCAATCGCGCCGTAATGGCGGCGCGCCAGCCCGGCTCCAGCTTCAAACCGTATTTCTACTCGGCCGCCTTCGATCGGGGCTTCACGCCGGCATCGATCATCAACGATGCGCCGCTGGCGCTGCCCGACCCGTCGCGCCCCGGCGGCATCTGGACGCCCTCCAACGACGACGGCAAATTCGCCGGACCGATGCGCCTGCGCGAGGCGCTGGTGCAGTCCAAGAACCTGGTCTCGGTGCGCCTGCTGGATGCGATCGGCGTGCGCTACGCGCGCGACTATGTCACCCGCTTCGGCTTCCCGCTCGACGCGATTCCGGCCAACCTGTCGATGGCGCTGGGCACTGCCTCGGTGTCGCCGATGAGCATGGCCCGCGGCTACGCCGTGTTCGCCAACGGCGGCTACCTGGTCACGCCGTACTTCATCAGCGAAATCGACGACCGCAACGGCAAGCCGGTGTATCTGGCCAACCCTGCGCGTGCCTGCCGCAACTGCCAGGAGCGATTGCTGGACACCAGCCCGCCCGGGCCGCCGCCCGCCAACATGATCAAGACCCCGGCCAACGACGTGGCCAGCGCCAGCACCGCGCCCGCGGCAGCCAGCAGCGTCGACGGCGTGGGCGAGGCGATCCTGCCGGCCGACGTGCACGATGCCGCCAATCACCCGCCGGTGCTGGCGCCACGCGTCATCGACGTGCGCAACGACTACCTGATCACCTCGCTGATGAAGGACGTGATCCTGCGCGGCACCGGTTCGGCCGCCGCTGCACTCAAGCGACCCGACCTGGCCGGCAAGACCGGCTCCACCAACGATCACCGTGATGCCTGGTTCGTCGGCTTCAATGGCGACCTGTCGACCGCGGTATGGGTCGGTTTCGACGACTACGCCTCGCTCGGTCGCGGCGAATTCGGCGCCAAGGCCGCGCTGCCGATCTGGATGGATTACATGGGTACCGTGCTGAAGGGGTTGCCGCTGAGCAGCCTGTCAATGCCGCCGGGTATCAGCACCGTGCTGATCGACCGCACCACCGGGCTGCCGACCACGCCGGACGACCCGAACAGCATGAACGAAATCTTCAAGGTCGAGGACGTCGATCGCCTGCGCGCCCAGGCCGCGCAGCAGAAGGAGCAGGAGCAGCAGCACGCCTACGACATCTTCTGACGCAAACGCCGGGCGCCGCACACCCAGTGCGCGTCCGGCAGGAAGGAGACAACGCGGCAGCGCCTGTGCAAAATGGACCACGCCATCACCGCTGCCGGCGACCGATTGACCAGGAGCGCGCCATGTCCCGAGGCGAACACCACCGCATCCACGCGCATGACCGCGCCCAGCGCAACCGCCTGCTGATCGCCCAGGAAGCGGCGCGCCTGATGAGCGAGCACGGTATCCGCGACTTCCACCATGCCAAGCTGAAAGCCGCCGAGCGGCTGGGCATCCTCGATGCGCAGGCGCTGCCGCGCAACCTCGAAATCGAACAGGCGCTGCGCGAACACCAGCGCCTGTTTCTTGCCAGCAGCCAGCCGCTGATGCTGCGCCAGCGGCGCGAGGCGGCGGTGGAGGCGATGCGCTTTCTGGCCGCGTTCGAGCCGCGGCTGGTGGGCGCAGTGCTGGAAGGCACCGCCGACGCGCATTCGGCGGTGTGCCTGCACGTATTCAGCGACGATCCGGATGCCGTCGCACGGTTCCTGGGCGATCACGGTGTGCCGATCGAGCTGCAGACCCGGCGGCTGCGCGATCACCGCGAAGAGCAGCCGGAATATCCGGTGGTGCTGTTCGCCGCCGACGAGCTGCCGTTCGACCTCACCGTGCTGCCGCGCGATGCCGTGCGGCAGGCGCCGCTGGATCGCATCGACGATCGGCCGATGCGCCGTGCCACGCTGGCGCAGGTGGAAACGCTGCTGGCGCTGGACGGTGAGGACGCGCTGGAGCAGCGCCTGCGCAGCGCCCTGCGCTGAGCTTGTGCAGAAACAGAACGCCCCGGACGTGGCCGGGGCGTTCTCTATGTGGCGAACCCGGCGCCTGGCTCGCGCGCCGCCGCCACCGGGGCACCGCAGCGCGTTGCGGATCAGCGCTTGGCGACAGGTACGTAGTCGCGTTGCGGGGCGCCGGTGTAGATCTGACGTGGCCGGCCGATCCGCGACCCCGGTGTTTCGTGCTGCTCGATCCAGTGCGCGATCCAGCCGGTGGTGCGCGCGATGGCGAACATCACAGTGAACATTTCGGTGGGGATGTTGAGCGCCTTGTAGATGATGCCGGAGTAGAAATCGACATTCGGGTAAAGCTTGCGCTCGACGAAATAATCGTCCTTCAGCGCCGCCTCCTCCAGCTTCATCGCCACTTCGAGCAGCGGGTCGTTGACCCCCAGCTCGGCCAGGACCTTATGACACATCTCGCGGATGATTTTCGCGCGCGGGTCGAAGTTCTTGTATACGCGGTGGCCGAAACCCATCAGGCGGAAGCTGTCGTTCTTGTCCTTGGCGCGCAGCACGGCCGACTCGACCTTGTCCGGCGTGCCGATTTCCTCCAGCTGCTTGAGCACCGCCTCGTTGGCGCCGCCGTGGGCCGGCCCCCACAGCGCGGTGATACCGGCGGCGATCGCCGCGTACGGATTGGCGCCAGTGGAACCGACCAGTCGCACGGTGGAGGTGGAAGCGTTCTGCTCGTGGTCGGCGTGCAGGATGAACAGCAGATCCAGCGCCTTCGCCGCCACCGGACTCAGCACCAGCGGCTCGCTTGGCACCTCGAACATCATGTGCAGGAAGCGGTTGACGTATTCCAGGTTGTTGCGCGGATAACGCATGGGCCAGCCGATCGAATAGCGATAGCAGGCGGCAGCGATGGTCGGCATCTTGGCGATCAGGCGGATCGCCGCCAGCTTGCGATCGGCCGGGTCGTCCACATTCAAATCGTCGTGATAGAACGCCGACAGCGAGGCCACCGAGGCGGCCAGCATCGCCATCGGATGCGCGTCATGGTGAAAGCCCTGGAAAAAGTTCTTCAGCGACTCGTGCATCATCGTGTGATGCGTGATCTGGTTTTCGAAACCCTCGAATTGCGCCCGGTCCGGCAGCTCGCCGTTGAGCAGCAGATAGGCCACTTCGAGAAAGCTCGATCCGGTGGCCAGCTGCTCGATCGGGTAACCGCGATACAGCAGCACACCTTCGTCGCCGTCAATGTAGGTGATCGCACTGCGGGTACTGGCGGTACTGCCGTAACCCGGATCGAAGGTGAAATGGCCGGTGTCCTTGTACAGCGTGCCGATGTCGATGCACGAAGGCCCCAGCGTGCCTGTGATCAGCGGCAGTTCGCTGCTGCGCTGGCTCGACTCATCCACCAGCTTGACGATCTTGGAATCGGACACGAAAACCTCCTTGCATGTGGGTCACGCCACGGGCCCCCGCGGGAGAGGCGGCAGCCGGCGAAAAATACAGGGCATTGCATCGGAAGAGACATGCCTTGCGCCGGACATCGCGATGCCCGATCCCACTTATTATCGCACAAGGTTTCGCCAGCATTCGACCGCGCATGGTTGCCGCACACGTACACGAAAACGGAGCGAGTCTGCACTCGCTCCGCTTCGGGAAATTCGATCCGAATCTGCAGCATCACCCGTGACGGGCGGCTGCGCTGGCGCTTACTCTTTGACAGAGCCCGCGTAGCGGCGGCGGAACTTGTCGACACGGCCACCCACGTCCAGCGTCTTCTGCTTGCCGGTGTAGAACGGATGCGAATGGCTGGAGATATCCACCTTGATCAGCGGGTATTCGTTGCCGTCTTCCCACTTGATGGTTTCCTTGCTGGACATGGTCGACTTGGTCAGAAACGCAAAGTCGGACGACAGGTCCTGGAATACCACCGGCTTGTAGTTCGGATGGATGTCAGGCTTCATGACGGGCCCTAAAGCAGTAGGTGAAAAGAGCGGCATTGTAGCTGCCAACGGGCGACGACCGCAAGCCGCCAGCCCTTCGGGGCACGGCATGCCGGCATGAATCAGCGCGCTCAGGCCGACGCACCCAGCGCGCATCGCACCATCGCGGCAAAGCGCGCCTGATCCACTTCCAGCACGATCTTCGCCTGCGCATGCCGGCCCAGTCGACCGGCCCAGTCGACCACGCTGGCGCCGCGGCTCAACCTGCCGTCCAGCTCCACCGCTACCGCGCGCGTTTCGCTGCGGGTGACGATGGCGGGATCCAGCGCCACCGCCATCGCCAGCGCATCGGCGGCGATCACGCCGCGGCGCGCGTGGCTGGCGTTGTAGCGCCGCGCGGCCAGCATCACCCGGCTGAAGAAATCGGCGCGCTGATCGCCAGCCGCCAGCCAACGGTCGAATTCGGCATCGTCAAACGCGTGCCGCACGCTGGCCTCCCAATCGACCAG